>JBDTWT010000035.1:0-11833 GCA_040006555.1 Chloroflexota bacterium | reverse complement strand
CCCTGCCGATCCTGCTGCTCTACATCTTCTTCCAGCGCTATTTCGTGGAGGGCGTCGCGGCCGCCGGTGTCAAGGGCTGAGCGGCGGGTCGTCCCGCCCGCTCCGCGCCTCGGGAGGGCGATCCGCCAAGCGGGGCTGGACCTGTACTACAACTCGGTCAGGCTGGTGCCGGCCAACCTGCTGTGGGGCCTCAGCCTGCTGGTCATCCTGTACGTGGTGTCGCGCGGGCTGATCCTCGCCCCGCTGCTCGTCCTCATGGTCCCCCTGACGATGGCGCTCATGGGCATGGCCACCACGCTCGTTCGCCGCCCGCGTCTCTTCTGGTCCGACGCGATCGACGCCATGCGTGGCCGTTTCTGGCCGCTCCTGGGGATCGGCATCGCCCAGCTGCTGCTGAGCGCGATCGCCGCGACCGACACTCTCATCGGCCTCCAGCTGGAGGGCTTCGTCGGCCCGATCGTCGTGATCGGCGGCCTCTACACCCTGGCCGCGATCTGGCTGCTGGCCGTCACCACCTGGCCGCTGCTGCTCGACCCCGTCAGGGCCGGCGCCGGCGTGCGGCGCACGCTGCGCCTCGGCCTACTGCTGGCGGTCGCGCACCCGATTCGCCTTGGCGTCCTCGCATTGCTCCTCGCCGCCTTCCTGGTGGCGAGCACGGTGCTCGCCGCAGCCCTCGTGACCATCTCCGGCGCGCTCACGATGCTCGCCGCCGCACACTACGTCCTGCCGGCAGCCGACCGGCTGGAGGGACGGGCGACGGTCGAGGTGCTCGACTAGCCCGACCTGCGCCCCCGAGGTGCCGCGCGACCCGCGGACGTGCGCGGCGGATCGGCCGCCGCCTTGAGTCCCAGCGAAGGAGCGCCAGGCAGGTGCCGCGCGCCAGCGTTGCCGGGCGACGCCCCGAGCATGGTCTGTACCGCGAGCACGACGGCGCCCGTGGCCCACGCCTGCGGGGCGCAGGCGGTCGGATAGGGGACGAGGTGCGGCGTACTGCGACGGTCGAAGCCGGCGTACAGCTCCGGGAGGCGTGCCTGCGGATCGGTGACGGCCGCGTCGAGGAGCGCGTCAATCACCCGCCAGGCCGCACGGTGCTGGCCGTACGCCGCCATCCCGGCGGCGATGAGGCTGTTGTCGTGCGGCCAGACGCTCCCGGTGTGATAACCGATCGGGTTGTACCCGGGATTGGCGTTCGAGAGCGTGCGAACTCCCCATCCCGAGAACATGTCAGGCGCCATCAGGCGCTCGGCCACGGCCCTGGCGCGTGCCCGCGTCGGGACCCCGCACCAGAGGAGGTGACCGGCGTTACTCGCCACGCCACCGATCTGGCGTCCATCGGCGTCGAGGCCGAGCGCATAGGTGCCCTCGTCGGCCATCCACATGCTCTCCTCCACCGCGGCCGTGGTCAGCGCCGCGGCGGTCTCCTGCCGCAGCGCGTCGGCCGGCCGACCCAGCGCCGCAAAGACCTCGCCCATTCCGCGCCGCGCGGCGACGACGTAGCCCTGCACCTCGACCGCGGCGATCGGGGGCGCGGCGATGCTGCCGTCGCTGTAGCGCATGCTGTCCCACGAGTCCTTCCAGACCTGGTTCACGATGCCGCGCTTGTGGTGTGGGCGGTATCGGAGCAGGCCGTCGGCGTCCGTGTGGTCGTCGATCCAGGCGAGCGCGCGCTCGACGGCGGGCAGGAACTCGCTCAGCGGTGCCGGCAGCGGCGGAGCGCTCTTCGAACGTGGCGCCCGGCCGCCGGTGAGCCACCCGCCCCAGCGACAGGCGGCCACGAACAGCATGACGTAAAGCGGTGTGGCGTCCGAGGAGCCGTAATAGCGGCTGAACGGCATCCGGCCGAGCGTGGCGAGCTCGCCGGTGCGGACCTCGTGCGGGATCTTTCCAGGCTCCTCCTCGCGCCAGGGGTCGACCACGCTGCCCTGGTACGCCGCCAGCTGGCGCAGGGTCCCGTGGCTGATCTCGGGGCCGAGCATCGGCGTCTGCAGCGCGGTGATGCAGGCGTCGCGGCCGAAGACGGCGAGGTACCACGGCACGCCGGCCGCGGGCAGGAAGTCGCCCCGCGGCCCGCTCAGCAGCAGTGAGACCATGTCGCGGCCCGCCTGTCGCCACGCCCGTTCGATCCGCACGTCGGACGAGGTGATGATCGGGATCCGCTCGCGCCACTTCTGGACCTGCCGCGGGGCGATGGTTCGCTCGGGAGGAAGCGGTGGGACCCCGCGCCGGCTCCAGCGCGTCGTGCTGACGGTGACGTTCAGGTCCCACGGTCGTCCGTGCTCCAGGGTGAGGTCGAAGTTCAGGCGGTGATCGGTCGGCTCGATCGGCCGACTGAAGGTGACCTGGGTCGTGCGCCGGTAGCCGGCGTTCTCGTAGGTGAACACGGTGTGGCGGTCCGTATGCTCCGTCGTGACGACCCGTCGCCTGCGGCGCCTCGCGCCGCGAGCCTCGAAGATGTCCGCGAAGTCCGCATCCACCTCGATGCTCAGCTGGAGCTGGATGGGCTCCGCCCGGTAGCTGATGAGCCGAATGCGCTCCTCCAGGCCGCGGCCGATGCGCCGGTCGCGAAAGACGGCGACTGATGCGGCGCGGAGGCCGGCAACCCGCGGGTTTGCAAGGTAGAAGGTCGCCCGCTGGTGCTCGCCGACCGCCGCGGAGAGGCGCTCGAGGCGGCTGCCGTCGAGCCTGAGGACAAACCGGGAGAGGAAGCGCGTGTCGGCGGCGAAGAAGCCGTGGTACGAGCCGGGGACCATGTCGCCGCCGTCGTCCGAAACCGCGAAATTGGTCTGCTCGACGATGGTGATCGGCCTCGCCGTGGTCGATGGCTCCACCGCGTCGATTCTAGGCGGCGGCGAGGCCGCCCGTGCTGGCAGGCTTCCTGCGCACATGTCCCGCTGACCGTCACGGCGCGAACGGACTCCAAACTGGGCGCGCGACCCAGGCCGAAGATGCGCGCGAGGACGTTCAGGCCGGTATCGCCCAAGGCGGTGTCGCCGTGACGCGGCTCGGCGATCTCCAGCGAGCCCTCGCCGCCCTTCACCTGGAACTGCGCGTGCTCGAAGAGCTCGTCGGCCTCGGTCTCGGAGCCGGCGCGTATCTCGAGCGTGACCTGCACGCGGGCGACCGTGTGATCGCCGCCGTTGATCGCGACGTCCGGGATCGTCACGCGCAGCGCGAAGTGCCCGCCGGCACCGATCGGGTGCTCGAACTCCTGCGTCCGAACGAAGACCGGCACCAGGAGCCGCCTGCCGGGAGCGGGCGTCACGCGTCTGCACGGGGCGTTACCATCGCCCCGGACGATGACCATGCGCCTCCTGCCGTACACACCCGAGCGTGACGCCTACCGGCTGCTGGGCGTCCCGCCGAGCGCCTCGATCGACGAGATCGGCAACGCCTGCCGGCGCCTGGCCCGCACGTTTCACCCCGATCACAACCAGTCGCCACGCGCCACGCAGGAGATGCAGGTGGTGAACGCGGTGCGTCGCGTCCTGAGCGATCCGGAGTGGCGGGCGACCTACGACCGCGAGCGCTGGCGCTTCCACGCCGAGAGAAGCGCGGCCCCGCCCCCAGCGATGCCGCCCATGGACCTCATGCCACCGCCGCGCCTCGAATCCGGCCCGCCGTCCCCCGTGGCGCGTTACGCGCGGGCGTTCGCGATCGGGGTGCGGGCGGCCATCGAGGCCATGCTGCCGGCGCGTTGCATCCGGTGCCGAACCGTGATCGGTCGGATGGACGTCTACTGCTCGGCGTGCGGCACGCCGCTCCTCACGACGGGCCGCCGGACCTACGCGTAGAGCGGGTTCACGCGCTCCGGGTCGATCCCCAGGCTTTCGATCGCGCGCTTGAGCTCATCCGGCGTCGAGCGTCCCTCGAGGCAGAGGCCATGGAGCGCCGCGTAGGCGATGTGCTGGGCATTCACCTCGAAATGGGCGCGAAGGGCGTCGCGCGTATCGGACCTGCCGAAGCCGTCGGTGCCGAGCGAGGTGAACGGGCGATCGACCCAGCGCGCGATCATGTCGGGCACCGCCTTCATGTAGTCGGTCGCGCCGACGATCGGTCCCTCCGTCGGATCCAGGCACTGGCGCACGTATGGCGTTCGGGGCTCCGCGTCGGGATGGAGGCGATTCCAGCGTTCGACGTCCAGCGCATCGTTCCGCAGCTGCTGGAAGCTCGTGGCGCTCCAGATGTCGGCGGCCACGTCGAAGCGCTCGGCGAGCATCTGCTGCGCGCTCATGGCCTGGAGCAGGATCGGGCCGGAGGCGAGGACCTGCACGCGGCGTGACCCGCCCTCCGCGACGCGCAGCCGATAGAGGCCGCGCAGGACGCCGTCCTCGACGCCCTCGGGCTTCGCCGGCATGGCCCAGTTCTCGTTGTACAGGGTCACGTAGTAGAAGACGTCCTCGCCCCGGGTGCCGTACATGCGGTCGATCCCCTCGCGGACGATGATCGCCAGCTCGTAGGCGAACGCCGGGTCGTAGGCGAGGATGTTGGGGATCGTGCTGGCGAGCACGTGCGAGTGCCCGTCGACGTGCTGGAGGCCCTCGCCGGTGAGCGTCGTGCGGCCCGCCGTGGCGCCCATCATGAAGCCACGGCCGCGGGCGTCGCCAAAGGCCCAGACCTGGTCGCCGGTGCGCTGGAGCCCGAACATCGAGTAGAACGTGTAGAGCGGGATCATCGGCTCCCGCCAGGTCGCGTAGCTCGTGCCCGCAGCCTGGAACGAGGCCATGGAGCCCGCCTCGGTGATGCCCTCCTCGAGCAGCTGCCCGTCCGGCTTCTCGATGTAGCTGAGCAGGAGCTCCTTGTCGACCGGCGTGTAGCGCTGACCCAGCGGGTTGTAGATCCCGACCTCCTTGAAGAGGGGATCCATGCCGAAGGTGCGCGCCTCGTCGGGGATGATCGGCACGATCCGCTTTCCGATCCCCTCGTCGCGCACGAGGTTGCGGACCAGGCGGCTGAAGGCCATGGTCGTGCTGGCCGGGCGATCGGAGCCGGAGAAGAACTCGGAGAAGACCTCGTCCTTCGGCTGGGCCTGCGGCTTGGGCACGACGACCCGCTTCGGGATCGATCCGCCCAGCTGCCGCCGGCGCTCGAGCATGTACCGGATCTCGGGCGCATCGGCGCCGGGGTGGTAGTACGGCGCTTCCTTGAGCTTGTCGTCGGGGATCGGCAGCTCGAGCCGGTCGCGGAAGATCTTGAGCTCGTCCGCCGTGAGCTTCTTGGCCTGGTGCGTGACGTTCCGGCCCTCGATGCCCGGACCTAGGGTCCAGCCCTTGACCGTCTTGGCGAGGATCACGGTGGGCGCGCCCTTGTGCGCGACGGCGGCCGCGTAGGCGGCGTACACCTTCCGGTAGTCGTGGCCGCCTCGGCGGAGCTTGGCGAGGTCGTCGTCGGGGAGCCCCTCGACCAGCGCCCGCAGGCGCGGGTCCGGGCCGAAGAACTGCTCCCGGATCGTCTTGCCGTCGCTCACCGCCATGCGCTGGTAGTCGCCGTCGAGGGTCTCGGTCATCTTGTTCACGAGCACGCCGTCGACGTCCCGTGCCAGCAGCTCGTCCCACTCACGCGCCCAGATGACCTTGATGACGTGCCAGCCGGCGCCGCGGAAGAGCGCCTCGAGCTCCTGGATGATCTTCCCGTTGCCGCGCACGGGACCGTCGAGGCGCTGGAGGTTGCAGTTGACGACGAAGGTGAGGTTGTCGAGGCCTTCTCGCGCGGCGATCGACAGGCCGCCGAGCGCCTCCGGCTCGTCCATCTCGCCGTCCCCGAGGAAGCCCCACACGCGGGAGCCGCTGGTGTCGACGATGCCGCGCGCCGCCAGGTACCGGTTGAAACGCGCCTGGTACACGGCGGCGATCGGGCCAAGGCCCATGCTGACGGTCGGGAACTGCCAGAACTCGGGCATGAGCCGCGGGTGGGGGTAGCTCGACAGTCCGACCCCCCGCGTGAGCGCCTCCCGCCGGAAGTGGTCGAGGTGCTCCTCGCTGAGGCGCCCCTCGAGGAAGGCCCGCGCGTAGATCCCGGGCGTGGCGTGGCCCTGGAAGAAGATCTGGTCCCCCGGGCCCTCGTCGTTGCCCCGGAAGAAGTGGTTGAACCCGACCTCGTACAGGCTCGCGGCGCTCGCGTAGGTCGACAGGTGGCCGCCGATGCCCTCGAACTTCGTGTTCGCCCGAAGCACCATGGCCAGGGCGTTCCAGCGGATCATGCGACGGATGCGCAGCTCCATCGCCTCGTCACCGGGGAAGTACGGCTCCTGCTCCGGGCTGATGGTGTTGATGTATCGGGTCTGCGTGAGCGACGGGAGGCCCACCTGGAGCTGGCGGGCGCGCTTGAGCAGCTTGTAGATCAGGAACCTGGCCCGGTCGGTCCCGGCGCCCTGCACCACACCGTCGAGCGACTCCACCCACTCCTGCGTCTCGACCGGGTCGATGTCGGGCAGCTGCTGCTTGAACTGGTCGAAGATCTCCCGAATCGGCTGCTCCATCGTCGGGCTATCGTACAGACCGATGCGGATCGGTGGCGAGAGCCGATCCTGACGCCGCCCGTGGCATGATCGAGCCGTGCGCACCGTCTACCGGTCGGAGCCCCCGTGGCCACACCGCGTCCTGGTCCTCGGTGGCGGGTTCGCCGGTGTCGAGACGGCGCGTCACATCGAGAAGCTCACCAGGCGGCGGGACGACGTCGAGGTGTGGCTCGTCAACCGCGAGAACTTCACGCTCTTCACGCCGCTGCTCCCCGAGGTCTGCTCCGGCCAGCTCGAGGCGCGGCACTGCGTCACCGCGCTTCGCGCGCAGCTCAGGCGGCCCTCGAGCTGGGCGGTGACGGCGACGGTCGAGGCCATCGACCTCGACGCGAAGTTCGTGACCGTGACCGGCGGCGACGGTGACCTGCATCGGCTCAACTACGACACCCTCGTGATCGCCCTGGGCGGCGAGACGGCCACCTTCGGCATCAAGGGCATCACCGAGTACGCGGTCGGGATGAAGACGCTGGCCGATGCGTTCGCGCTCCGCAACCGCATCATCGAGATGCTCGAACGTGCGGAGCTGGAGACCGATCCCGAGGAGCGACGCGCGCAGCTGACGTTCATGGTGGGGGGCGGGGGATTCTCCGGCGTCGAGACCGCGGGAGAGATCGAGGACTTCGTCCGTCGCGTGCGCCGACGCTTCTACCGCAAGATCGACCCCAAGGAGGTCAGCGGGCACATCGTCGAGCTCGGGGACCAGCTCCTGCGGGAGATGTCGCCGGAGATGGGCGAGTACGCCGCCAGGAAGCTCAGGAAGCGCGGGTACGAGATCCACCTCGGCACCGCGATCAAGGAGGTGCGCGAGGGCGGCGTCGTGGTCGGCGAGGGAAGGTTCATCCCGTCGCGCACGGTCGTCTGGACCGGGGGCGTCAAGCCGTCGCCGGTGGTCCGCGAGTCAGGCCTCGAGGTCGACAGGGGTGGCCGCGCCATCACGGCGCCGACGATGGAGACGAGCCACCCTGGGGTGTGGGCCATCGGCGACTGCGCGCTCATCCCCGACGTGCAGCACGAGGGGAAGTTCTTCGCGCCGACCGCCCAGAACGCCGTGCGGGAGGCCAAGCGGCTCGCGAAGAACCTCCTCGCGACGGTCGACAACCGACCGCAGGCGGTGGACCCGTTCCGATACCGCACGATCGGGACGCTCGCGAGCATCGGGCACTTCGACGGCGTCGGCGTCGTGTTCGGCATCCGCGTCCGCGGCCTGATCGGCTGGGTGATGTGGCGCGGGTACTACTGGAGCCGCGTGCCCGGCATCGGCGGCAAGTTCCGCGTCGGGCTGGACTGGTTGCTGAACTTGATCTTGGGGACTGATCCGGTGCAGCTCAAGGTCGACGACGACTCGGCGGTGGGCATGGGCCCGTCGGGGAAGCGCCGGCCGCCCCCAAAGCGCGTCGACCCGCGCGCCTGAGCGCCGGTACACTGCCCGCCGATGTCACGCGAGGAACGCCGCCAGTACGAGCGGATGATGAAGAACATGGAGCGCGGGCAGACGCTGCCGCCCGCGGCGCGCGCGCGCGTCGAGCGGAACGCGGCACGACGGGCGGCGCGATCCGCGGGGCAGTCCCGAAGCCACGGCTTCACGCCGCGATTCCTCGTCGTGAGCCTCGGGGTCGCCGCGGTAGCCGGGCTCATCGGCCTCAGCCTCCAGTGGCCGGAGATGCCGCGCGCGCTCTACATCGGGCTTGCCGTGGCGGGCGTGACGCTCGCCGTGCAGATCGGCCTTCGCCTCCTCCAGCGCCGCGCCGCGCGCCGCGCCTGAGCCGGCACGCCCGGTCGTGTCGGGAGTCGAGCTGCCGCTCGCCGCGATCCTGGGGTACCTGATCGGCGCTGTTCCGTCGGGTGTCGTGATCGGCCGCCTGCGCGGCGTGGACCCGCGCGGGGTCGGCTCCGGCCGCACCGGCACCACCAACGCGCTTCGAACGCTGGGTCCCGCGCTCGCGGTGGTCGTCCTTCTCCTGGACGTCGCCAAGGGTGGCGCCGCCGTCCTCGTCGGCGGCTGGGTCGCACGAACCCTGGGCGCGGACGACTCCTGGGCTTCGGCGATCGCCGGGGTCACGGCGGTGGTCGGCCACGTGCGCTCCGTGTTCATCGGCTTCGGTGGGGGCCGGGGCGTGGCGACCGGCGCCGGGGCGATGCTCGTCCTCGCGCCCCTGAGCCTGCTGGCGGCGATCCCCGTCTTTGCCGCCCTCGTGTGGCCCACCCGCTACGTGTCGCTCGGATCGATCGGCGCCGCGGTGGCGCTGCCCCTGGCGGTCGCGGTGCTCTACGCGCTCGGCCGCGCCGGGATGGAGGCGCTGGTCGCCGCCGCGCTCATCGGCGCCAGCGTGGTGGTTGCCCACGCGGACAACATCGAGCGGCTGCGCGCCGGCACTGAACGGAAGCTCGGGCATGGCTGAGCGTCGCGCGGCCACCGTCTCGACGCTCCCCAATCTGCTGGGGGTCGGCCGCATCGCCGCGACGCCGATCATCGTGGCGCTGGTGCTGCTCGACGGGCCGGGGACCGACCTCGCGGCCGCGATCCTCTTCTTCGTGGCCGGCCTCACCGACCTGCTCGACGGCCGGATCGCGCGCTCGCGGAACCAGGTCACGCCCCTCGGGGTGTTCATGGACCTCGCCGCGGACAAGGTGCTCGTCGCCGGGGTCCTGATCGCGATGGTCGAGGTAGATCTCGTACCCACGTGGATCGCGGCCACGATCCTCGTGCGCGAGCTCGTGGTCCAGGCGATCCGCCAGCTGGCCGCCGCGGAGTCCGTCGTCATCAGCGCCCGTGCGCTGGGGAAGGCGAAGACCCTCGCCACGCTCGGCGGGATGTTCATCCTGCTGCTCGCCGCCGATGCGTTCACGGGCGGACCGCTCGCCTCCACCGGGGCCGGCGACGCGCTCCATGCGGTCGGGTTCTGGATTCTCGTTGCGGGGACCGTGCTGACGGTGATCTCGGGGCTGCTCTACCTGCGCGGCGCCTGGCCGATCCTCACCGGCGGAAGTGGGACGGACCGCAACTGAGGCGCGGCCGCCACGAGTGAAGTTGCCGCCACATGCAACGAATTACGAGGCTCGGCTCGCTGACTGGTGCTCCTGTGCGTCGGACGGCATACGACGAACAGGCAGCGGAGGCATTTCGGCCTCAAGCCATGCCTACCTCGTAGATGCTGCCGTTGGGCGGCAACTGGAAGGGAACCTGTCACGGAGCCCTGGGCGGGAGTCGGCCCTACTTGATGAGCCGGCGCTCCATCTGGCGCATCGCGATCCACAGGCAGATGGCGAAGAACGCGACCAGGTAGACGATGGAGAGCAGGTCGCCCGCGTCGAACAGGCCGGTGGAGAGGCCACGGATGAGGTTGATGCCGTGGTAGAGCGGCGTGAGCTGGATGATGAGCTGGATCGGCTCCGGAAAGATGGTGATCGGGAAGAAGGTGCCGGAGAACAGGAACATCGGCATCACCACCAGGCCCATCGGGATGTCGAAGTCGTTCACGGTGCGCAGGTATGAGGTCCCCGCCAACCCCGCCGCGGCGAAGGACGCGGCCACGAGCAGGGCGGCGGGGATCGTGAAGATGCCGAGCGGGGACAGGACGAGTCCCATCGGGATCATCACCAGGAACATCGCCACGGCGTAGAGCAGGGCCCGCAGCAGGGCCCAGATGAGCTCGCCGAGGGCGATCTCGGTGATCCCCATCGGCGTGGCGAGCACGCCTTCGTACGTCTTCGCGTAGTTGAGCTTGAAGAACACGTTGAAGATCGTCTCGAACACCGCACCGTTCATCGCGGCGGTCGCCATCAGCGCGGGAGCCACGAACGCCGCGTACGGGATCACGGTGCCGTCGGCGAGCCGGACGTCCTGGACGATTGCCCCGATCCCGAGGCCGATCCCGAGCAGGTAGAAGAGCGGCTCGAAGACGCCGCTGAGGATGATGATCCACTGGTGCCGGTAGACCAGGATGTTGCGCTGCGCCATTCGGCGCGAGCGCCACAGGCGGCTCCACGCGACGCCTAGGGGGCTCGTCGGTGGCCGTTGGGCGGTGGCCTGCGCTGCCATGGGCCTAGCCCGCCATCCGGCGCTGGAGGAGGCGGTCGGCGAAGTACGCGCCGACGCCCGCCATCACCAGCAGGTAGGCGAGGTGGAGGGGCGCCGTCGCCGGGTCGAGGGTGTCGAGGACGAGCCCCCGGATCAGCTGGACGGCGTGGAAGAGCGGAGTGGCCCGCGCCACCACCTGGAGCGGCTCGGGCAGCTGGGTGAGCGGGAAGAACGTGCCGCTGAACAGGAAGAGCGGGTTCACCACGAAGCGGAAGATCGCGCTGAAGCCGACGTCGTTGCGCTGCGTCGCGGTGAACGCGATGAGGCACGCGCTGAACGCGACGCCGGTGAGCATGGCGACCGGCACGGCCAGCACGGCGAGCGGCGTGCGCGGGATCCCGAAGAACCAGAGGACGAGCAGGAAGACGGCGGCCAGGGTGCCGATGCGGAACGCGACCCAGGCGAGCTCCCCGCCGACCAGGCTCCGCACGTTCAGCGGGGTCGAGAGCATCGCCTCGTAGTTCTTCCCCCACATGATCTTGTTCATGATCGGGTAGGTCGACTCGAAGGTGGCCGTCTGCATGGCCATGGCGGACATGAGCCCCGGCCCCAGCCAATGCAGGTAAGGGAGGCCGCCGAATGCGTCCTGCTGCTGCGCGCCGATGAGGGAGCCGATGCCGACGCCCATGGCGGTCAGGAACATCAGGGGCTGGAGGAAGCCGAACGCGAGGCTGCGGTGCCAGAGGCGCCGGTAGACCAGCCAGTTGCGGTGGAAGACGCGCGCCGAGGCGACCGCGGTCGTCATCGGACCAGCTACTCGACCAGGGTGCGGCCGGTGAGCCGCAGGAACACGTCCTCGAGGCTCGCGCGGCGCACGAGCGCGCTCTCGATGGGGATGCCGCGCGAGTTGACCTGCTCGAGGGTCCGCTCGCCGTCCGCCGTGTAGAGCAGCAGCCGATCCGGCAGCTCCTCGATCCGATCCGCGAGGCCGTCGAGCTTGCCGTCGACTGACGCGCGCGCCGCGTCGTTGAAGCGCAGCTCGAGCACCTCACGCGTCGCGTGCTCGTCGATGAGCTGTCGCGGCGAGCCCTCGGCGACGATCTTCGCCTTGTCCATCACCACGAGGTGGTCGCACAGCTGCTCCGCCTCGTCCATGTAGTGCGTGGTGATGATCAGCGTCGCCCCACGCCGCTTGAGCTGGTAGAGCCGCTCCCAGAGGAGGTGCCGCGCCTGCGGGTCGAGCCCGGTGGTCGGCTCGTCGAGGATCACGAGCTCCGGCTCGTTGATGAGGGCGCGGGCGA
>JBDTWT010000034.1:0-12476 GCA_040006555.1 Chloroflexota bacterium | reverse complement strand
GAGCAGACGCGGTGCAGCCGGGTGCGGCAATTCGGGCAGACCAGCCAGTCGCTCTCGACACGATCGCGGCACGTCGGGCAGAGCTCGTTCTTCTCGACCTCGGCCAGGAGCGACTCCTCGGCCAGGGAGCGTTCGTAGACCTCGGCCATCGTCTCGCGCGGACGCACGATGAGGTAGAGGACCACGGCGAAGACGAAGAGCAGCGGCGTGAAGAAGATGATCAGCGCCGCGGCGAAGTACGGGAGGATCGGGTTCTCGGTGCGCGCCTGCATGTCACGGAACGCCCAGTACGCCGTGCCGAGCCAGAGCAGCACGACGTAGATCACGATGAGCTGCGTCGCCAGCTGCACGACCGGGTTGCTCAGGAATCCTTCCCAGAACTCGCCGATCGGCTCGAGAATCGCGTCCATTCAAGGGCCTCGCTGAGGTGAATCGGGTGCCGGACGGGCGCCGCCGGTCATGCTAGCACGCACGGCGCCCGCAGCCAGATGACCGCCCTGACGCGCGAGGCGTGCCTCCCCTCAGCGTGAGGAAGCGAGACGCTCGAGCGTCGCCACCAGCAGTCCGTGCTCGGCCTCCAGCACTCGCGCGGCGAGGGTCTCCGCGTCGTCGTCCGGACGCACGGGGATACGCACCTGTGACAGGACCGGCCCGGAATCGAGCTCCGCCCCGACCTCGTGGACGGTCGCGCCCGTCTCGCGGTCGCCCGACGCGAGGACGGCCCGATGCACCGCGAGGCCCAGCATGCCGGCGCCGCCATGGGCGGGGAGCAGGCTCGGGTGGATGTTGATCGTCCTGCCACCGAAGGCGTCGAAGTAGCTCGGCGACAGCAGCTGGTCGTAGCCCGCGAGGATCGTGAGCTCCACCACCGCACCGGTCAGGGCCCGCCCGATGGCGGCATCGCGCGCCGAGGCGTCACCACCGAAGTCCGCCCTCCGCAGCACCCGGGCGGGAATGCCGTGCTGCGCGGCGACGTCGAGGGCGCGGACGGACGGGCGGTTGCTGATGACGACGACCGGCTCGATACCGACTGGGCGTGCGCGGAGGATCGCCTCCAGGTTCGATCCCCGTCCGGAGACGAGGATCCCGACCCTCACGTGAACCGGACGCGCGGCTCGTCCCCGGCGACGTCGATCACCAGACCGATGCGGCACGCGTCACCGATCGCCTCGAGCGCCGCATCCGCGTCTGCCGCCGGCACGACGATCGTCAGGCCGATGCCGACGTTGAAGGTGGCGACCATCTCCTCGTCCGCAATGTCACCGCGCTGCTGGATGAGGGTGAAGATGCGCGGCACCGGCCACGAGCCCGTCTCCACCTCGACGCCCAGCCCGGGAGGCAGCGTGCGCGGGATGTTGCCCTCCCAGCCGCCTCCGGTGATGTGCGCCATGGCCCCGATGTCGCTCCCCCGCTCGCGGAGGGCGCGACGCAGGAGGCGGACCTCGTCAAGGTAGGAGCGGTGCGGCTCCAGCAGCGCCTCGCCGATGGTTCGGCCGTTGTCCGGCATCGGGCTGTTCCAGGTGTCGGGCGGCAGCACGCGCCTCGCGAGGGTGTAGCCGTTCGTGTGCAGCCCGCTCGACGGCAGGCCGATGAGGACGTCGCCCGCGCGCACGCGCGAGCCGTCGATGAGGTCCGGCCGGGAGGCCACGCCGACGACGAAGCCGGCGAGCTCGTAGTCGCCGTCCCGATGCATCTCGGGCAGCTCGGCGGTCTCGCCGCCGACGAGCGGGATGCCGGCGGCCGCGCAGCCAGCCGCCACGCCGCCCACGATCTCCTCCACCACCTCCGCTCGCAGGGCTCCCACCGCGAGGTAGTCGAGGAAGAAGAGCGGATCGGCACCCGTCACGACGATGTCGTTCAGGCACGCGTTCACGAGGTCGACGCCGATCGTGTCATGGCGGCCCAGGCCGAGCGCCACCTTCAGCTTGGTGCCGACGCCATCGGTGCTGCTCACGAGGACCGGATCCGGGTAGGCCTCCGGGTCGAACCGGAAGAGGCCGGCGAAGCCACCGACCCCCGCGATGACCGACGGAGTGTTCGTCGCCGATGCCGCCCGCGCGATGCGATCCACCGCCCGTTTCGCCTCGGCGACGTCGACACCCGCCTCGCGGTACGTGCGCGCCACTCGGCTCAGCGGACCTCCATCGCCATCTTGCCGATCTCGAGCGGCACGACCGTGGGGTAGACGCCGTCGAAGCAGGCCGTGCAGCGCGACTCGGTTCGGCCGCCGACGGCCTCGAGCATCGCCTCCTTCGAGAGGTAGCCGAGCGAGTCGGCGCCGATGGCGCGGCGGATCGCCTCCGTGTCGTTCATCGCCGCGATCAGCTCCTCGCGACGGCCGGTGTCGACGCCCATGTAGCACGGGTGTCGCATCTGCGGCGAGTGGATCCGGACGTGGACCTCGGCGGCGCCGGCGCGACGGACGAGCGCGACGATCGGCGCCGTCGTGGTCCCGCGCACGATCGAGTCGTCGACGACCACCACGCGCTTGCGGGCGAGGAGCTCCGGGAGCGGGTTGAACTTCAGCCGCACCGCCTCCTCGCGGCTGCGCTGGGCGGGCTGGATGAACGTCCGCCCGACGTAGCGCGACTTGATGAGCCCCTCTCGGTACGGCAGGCCGCTGGCCTCCGCGTAGCCGATGGCAGCGGGGATGGCCGAGTCGGGCACGGCGATGACGAGGTCCGCATCGGCCGGGTGCTCGGCGGCCAGGCGACGGCCCATCTCGAGGCGCGCCTCGTACAGCAGGCGGCCGTCGATGACCGAGTCCGGGCGAGCCAGGTACACGAACTCGAAGACGCACAGCCGCTCCCGGCTCGGGGTCGCCAGCGGCGAGCGGTGGGAGTGCACCCCTTCGGCGTCGATGGTGAGCACCTCGCCGGCCTCGACGTCACGGACGAACGATGCGCCGATCGCGTCGAGGGCCGTGCTCTCCGACGCGACCGCCCAGCCGCCACCGGGGAGACGCCCGAGCGCCAGCGGCCGGAAGCCGATCGGGTCGCGTGCGGCGATGAGCGCGTCCCGGGTGAGCATCGTGAACGTGAAGGCTCCCGTGGCGCGCCGGAACGCCTCCTCGACGCGTCGCGCCCACGAGCGCCCGGGGGCGTGGGCGATGAGCTTGGCGAGCACCTCGGTGTCGGAGCCGGTCGCGAACTCGACGCCCTGCTCCGCGAGCTCGTCGCGCAGCGCGCCCGCGTTCGTGAGGTTGCCGTTGTGGCCGAGCATCAGCTCGCCGAGGTCGCTCTGGGCGTACACGGGCTGGACGTTCGGCAGCGTGTTCGAGCCGGTCGTGCTGTAGCGCGTATGTCCGATCGTCGCCAGCGACGGGCGCCGCCCCGCTGCGTCGCCACCCTCCAGCCGAGCGAGCGTCTCCTCGTCGAAGACGCTGCTGACGAGGCCGAGCCGCTTGTGGAGCGAGAGCTGCTCGCCGTCCGCCACGGCGATCCCGGCCGACTCCTGGCCGCGGTGCTGGAGCGCGTGAAGCCCGACGTACGCCATTCGTGCGAGTGGCTGCCCGGGGGCCCAGATGCCGACAACCCCGCACTCTTCGCGCGGCCCGTGAGGCTCGTAGACGAGGGGAGCGGGGTGCGCGCCAGCGGCGGAACGGTGGGGCAGGCCGATCGGCTCGCGCACGTCGCGGTCAGTCAGTCCGGCGGCGGGTCGGCACGTGGTCATGATAGCGAAGGGGCCGGCCGGCAGCGACCCGCACGGCGCATCGGGAGTACCTCCCGAGTACTGCACCGCTCCCCCCAGCGACCCGGCGAACCCTCCGAGCGGGCTGCGAGGAAATGACCGGTGACGAAGGAGCCATGGCCGCGGCCAGGGCATCGGCGCATCCTTCGTCGGATGCTCAGCCTGATGCGCGCCCTGGGGTTTCTGGCACCAGCCGCGATGGCTGCGCTGGTCGCCGTCTCCGTTGCCGCAGCCAGCCGCGTGCTGCCTGAGGAGCGGGCCGCGGTGGCCGTCATGCTGGCGGTCGCGGCGGCCGCCGGCCTCACGACCATGGCTCTCGTGGCGGCCGCCTTCATGGGCTATCGGCTGAGCCGCGTCGCCGGTGCGCTGGAGCGCACGCTCGAGGGGGATACCCCCGTGACGATCCGCGTCGGCGGCACCGGGTCCGAGCGCAGGCTGGCCCGGGCCTTCAACGCGGCGAGCTCCGCGTTCGTCAAGGTCGAGGCACGCGCGACGAGCGACCGCCTGACCGGCGTCCCGAACCGCGAGACGCTCCTCGCCACGCTCGCCACCGAGATCGAGAAGGCCACACGCCATTACCGAGCGCTGAGCGTCGCGTTCATCGACATCGACCGCTTCAAGCCGATCAACGACACCTTCGGGCACAAGACCGGCGATGCAGTGCTGCGGCGCGTCGCACAGCTCGTGTCGACGTCGATCCGCGTCGGAGACACGTTCGGTCGCTACGGGGGCGAGGAGTTCATGCTCATTCTCCCCGAGACGCGCCCCGAGGACGCGGTCGGCCTCGCCGAGGAGCTGCGCGCCCTCGTCATGCACGAGCCGCTCCACGTCGTCGGCGACCAGGAGATCCGCATCACGATCAGCGTCGGCATCGCCGGTGGGCGCGGCTCGGAGCTCCAGATCGACATGCTCGTCGACCGGGCCGATGCGGCCATGTACGCGGCGAAGGCGCTCGGCCGCAACCGCACCTACCTGTTCCGCGACCTCGACGAGGGCGCCCCGGTGCGGCGCGCGCCGATCTCGGCCGAGCGTCGCGCGCAGGCCTCGGCCATCGGCCAGTGGGCGAGCGACACGGCCACACAGGCCCTGGCATCGGTGCTCGCCCCGCAGCCCGACCACCGCGGCCGGCCATCGGACATGATCGCGTCCCTCGCCACCGGAATGGCCCTCGAGCTGAGCCTGCCGCACGAGGAGATCGAGCGCATCCGCATCGCCGCGCTGCTCCACGATCTCGGCAAGATCGCGATCGCCGACGACCTGCTCGACCAGCCGACGAAGCTCTCGGACGCGCAGTGGCAGGCGATCGGCGAGCACCCGCGCATCGGCCAGGTGATCCTCGAGCAGGCGACCAGCCTGCGCGAGGCGATCCCGGTCGTCCTCCACCATCACGAGCGCTTCAACGGCGGCGGCTACCCGCACGGGCTGAAGGGCAACGAGATTCCGCTCGGCGCCCGGATCGTCGCCGTCGCCGACGCGTACCACGCCATGGTTCACGACCGGCCGTACAAGGGGGCCCAGAGCCATGCCGCGGCCCTGGCGGAGCTGCGCCTCCACGCCGGCACGCAGTTCGACCCGGCCGTGGTCGACGTGTTCTGCACCCTCTACGAGACCGAGGTGCCACCCGACGGGCTGGACGAGGTGTACCGGCTCCACGAGCGAGCCCAGGGCGGCGTGCTGAACATCGGCAGGGCCGCGCGACGGCGTGCGACCGACAAGCCGCGTGCGCCGCGCCGCAGCCGCGCCACCGAGGCGACGCCCGAGGCCTAGCGCGTTGCGGTTTCGCGCGGTATATCGGCCGTTGTTAGCGTGAGGTGGATTTCGCGCGCGTTTCGCGCGATATGTCGAGCACTGGCGAGCGTGACGTGCGCATCGGCGGGCAGTTCGTGCGGCCGAGCGGTCGATATATCGCCCAGACGCAGCCCCGATCGCCCTTCTTGCGAGATTCGGCCGATATATCGAGCTGTCGGGTCCTGCTCAGAACGGTGTGCGCCACGACGCGGTCAGATCCTTCACCGGCAGCGTCAGGCGGGCAGTGCCCACATGCAGTGCCACCTCGGACCCGCCCGCGACGCCGAGCCGCCGACTCGCGACGCCGGCCATCTTCAGCGCCTCGCGAACCGGCGCGGCCGTGGCCGCGGGCACGCTGATGAGCACGCGGCCGCCACGCTCACCGAAGAGCGCCGCCGTGGGGAGCGCCGTCTCCAGGGCGACGGTCGCACCGATGTCCGAGGCGATCGCCATGCGAGCGAGCGCGACGCCGAGCCCACCCACGGACAGGTCATGCGCGGCGGAGACGACCCGGTCCCGCGCGAGCGCCGGCATCAGGCCAACCAGCCGCGCCGCGGCGGCCACGTCGAGAGATGGGCGGCCGCCGCGATGCCCGCGGCTCCACGCGAGCTCGGAGGCGGCGAGGGCGGCGGCGTCGTCCGGATCGTCTCCCAGCACCCAGATCTCGTCGCCCTCGCGCCACGACATCCCGAGCGCGAGTGACCGGTCCTCCATGAGGCCGACGGTGCCGATGACGGGCGTCGGCAGGATCGGCCCCTCCGGCGTCTCGTTGTAGAGGCTCACGTTGCCCGACACGACGGGGAGCTCGAGGACTCGGCAGGCGTCGGCGATGCCGTCGATCGCGCGCTCCAGCTGCCAGGCGCCGAGCTCGGTCTCCGGCGAGCCGAAGTTCAGGCAGTCGGTGATGCCGATGGGCGTCGCCCCGCCGCACGCGACGTTCAGCGCTCCCTCGACGACCGCCGACGCCCCCGCGAGGTACGGGTCGAGCGCACCCAATCGCGCGGGCCCGGGGCCGTCGATGGCGAGGGCCAGCGCCCTCGTCGTGCCCTTCACCCGGACGAGCGCGGCGTCCCCCGCTCCGGGCCCGACGAGCGTGTTCGTCCCGTTCATGTGGTCGTAGCGCCGCCAGACCGGCCGGCGGTCGCGCGCGTTCGGCGCCCCGAGCAGCGCGAGGAGCGTCTCGGCGCTGGGCAGCTCGGCGGCGAGCCCCGCCAGGTCCGCGTCCCGCTCGGGCGGCGCGGCGCCGGCGATCTCGTAGGTCGGCGCGTCGTCGACGAGGACGCGACCGGGCACCTCGCAGACGAGCTCGCCGCCGGCGCGGCAGCGCACGACGGGCTCGTCCTTGATCGTCCCGATCTCGGCGGCGGCCAGCTCAAAGCGGTCGAAGATCGCGCGCACCTCGGCGGCGCGCCCCGCGCGCACGACGATGAGCATGCGCTCCTGCGGACAGGAGCACCTCGTACGGCGTCATCCCCGGCTCGCGGCGCGGCACGGCGTCGAGGTCCACGTCCGCGCCCACGCCGCCGCGAGCCGTGAGCTCGGACAGGGCGCACGTGAGCCCGGCCGCGCCGAGATCCTGCATGGCGACGACGGCGTCGAGCCGCGCGAGCTCGAGGCAGGCCTCCATGAGGAGCTTCTCGAGGAACGGGTTCCCGACCTGGACCGCGGGCCGCCGCTCGTCGCGGTCGTCCCCGAGCGTCGCGGAGGCGAAGCTCGCGCCCTGGATGCCGTCGCGACCGGTCGACGCGCCGACGAGCAGCAGGACGTTGCCCGGCCCGGCCGCGCGCGCGAGGGTGATCTCGTCGTGCGTCGCCAGCCCCACGCACATCGCGTTCACGAGGGGATTGCCGGAATAGGAGGGATCGAACGAGAGCTCGCCGCCGACGTCGGGGATGCCGATGCAGTTGCCGTAGCCGGCGATGCCCCCCACGACTCCCCCGAACAGGTAGCGGTTGCGGGCCGCCGCGGCCGCATCGGTCTCCGCGTCAGGTGCCAGGGGCCCGAACCGGAGGCTGTTGAGCAACGCGATCGGCCGTGCGCCCATGGTGAAGATGTCGCGGATGATGCCGCCGACGCCGGTCGCCGCGCCCTGGTAGGGCTCGACCGCGCTCGGATGGTTGTGCGACTCGACCTTGAAGACGACCGCCAGGCCGTCGCCGATGTCCAGCGCCCCGGCGTTCTCGCCGGGCCCGACGAGCACGCGGGTCCCCTGGCTGGGGAGGCGGCGGAGCAGCGGGCGGGAGTGCTTGTAGGCGCAGTGCTCGGACCACATCGCGCCGAACATGCCGAGCTCGACCTCGTTCGGGACGCGGCCGAGGGATTCGATGATCAGGTCGTACTCGGCCTCGGACAGCCCGTGGCGTTCGAGCGGGGACGGCGCCAGGGTCACGCCGGTGTGCCGCGCCCACCCAGTGGCTGGTCGTACCCGAGCTCGAGCAGGAGCGCCCCGATCGCGGCCGCCCCGGTCCCGAGGAAGAGGAGCAGCTCCGCGAAGCCGAGGATGCCGAAGCCGATGCGATCGAGGGCCACCCCGAAGGCGACGAGGAGGACGGCGAGGGTCGCGAGACGCAGGTGCGGAATGGCCGGCAGCCTGTCCGAGAAGAAGACGGTCACCGCGATGCCGATGAGGGCCACCAGCAGCAGGAGCTCAATAGGGTTGATCGGACCGCTGAAGAGCCCGATGAGGACGCCGAGGGCGGCGAGCGCCGCGCCGCCGCCGATGAGCCAGGCCGAGAGCGTGACCGGCATCGTGAGGGGAACGTTGATCTGGCTGAGCGCCGAGGGCTCGGGTGCGGGCGGCTCCATGCCCGGCGGGGTCCATGGCCTCCCCTCCACGGCCGCTCCGGGGTGCGCCTCCGTCCGCGCGGTCGGGGCAGCCTGCGGAGCGTCCGGGGTCACCGGCGACTCCGCCTCGGGAACCGGCTCGATCGGCAGCCCGCAGCTGGGACAGAAGAGCGCGGACTCGTAGACCTCCGTGCCGCAGTTGGGGCAGAACCGCGGCATCGCGTCAGCTCCGCCCGAACCGGGTGAGGGTGCCGATGAGAACGATGAGCGAGGCGAGGAAGAAGATGATTCCCGCGGGCGTGAGGACGCGGAGGAGGGCGACGAGGTCGCCGTTCCAGTTGCCGACGAGCTCGACGATCACGAACAGGACGGCGAGTCCCACGCTCCACAGCGCCGCGATCGCCAGGCCGACGGTCTGGATCGGTCCGGGCGTCGCCCTCACGAAGCCTCCGATCACCAGCCCCACCAGCAGCACCCCGAGGAGTGGGATGGGCGCGGCGAGCCCGAAGTAGGCCTGGTCGGTGAGCGCCGCCCCGACCTCGGGATAGCCCGCCCAGAAGGCCGGGCCGTAGCCGTCGGGTCCGGTCGCACGCTCCCACAGCGATCCCGCGCCGTAGGCGAACGGGAGCAGGTAGGCGGTGACGAGGCCCACGAGCCCGATGAGGAGGACGACCGGTCCGAGGACAGCGCCGCGACGGTCCGTCTCGCGGTCGACCTCAACCTGCTCGCCGGCGACCGCGGGCGGGACATAGCCCGACCCGACGCCACGCAGGTTCGCGCCGCAGTTCTGGCAGAAGGCCACCCCGGCTCGGTTGTGCGTCCCGCATCGAGGGCAGGCCATCGAGCCCTCGGGGGCGCCGGGCCGCTCCACGGTCGTCGAGACGCCGGCCGCCATCAGGCGCTGTCCGCAGCTGCGGCAGAAGGCCAGGCCGGGCCGGTTCTCCGTCCCGCAGCGGGGGCATTGCGTGCTCTCGCCGACGACGCTCTCCGCGGACGGAACGGTGTGCGCCGCGGCCGATGACCCCGCGCCGGTCGTCACCGCTGCCGCCGGATAGGCCTCGACCTCGCTCGGGGGTCTGGCCTCCTCTCGCGGCGCCGTTTGCCACTCGGCCGTCTCGGTCGTGTCCGCGGCGGGTTCGCTGGGCCAGGCCTCGGCCGCGGCCGGCGCCTCGTCGCGCGGCGCCTCGTCCGGAAGCGCAGCCGCATCGGCCTCGCCTGCCGGCGCTGCCTGTTCAGGGCTCTGGGGGTCCGCCGGATCGGGTCCGTCCGGCCGCTCCGAGCCGGGCTCGCGCTCGTCGTCCATGGGTGGTTCCGCCTCCTGCCGCCGTCAGTGGGGCCTGGGCCCGATCATAGCCGACGCTCCACGGCGGCCGGCTGCTCCCGGAGCCACGCCTCCAGCGACCGGAAGAGGCGCAGCCCGTCAGTGCCGCCGACCTCGGCCTCCGCGGCACGCTCCGGATGGGGCATGAGGCCGAGCACGTTGCCCCGCTCGTTGACGATGCCGGCGATCGCCCGCTCCGACCCGTTCGGGTTCGCTGCGTCCGTCCGGGCACCGGCCTCGTCGGCGTAGCGCAGCACCACGCGGCCGCCGGATTCGAGCGCATCGAGCGTCTCCGCGTCCGCCACGTAGCGGCCCTCGCCGTGGCTGATCGGGAGGCGGATCACCTCGCCGTCGGCGAGGTCGCCGAGCCACGCGCGGGACGACGACGGCCGCTCGACGCGGAGCCATTGCCAGTCGCAGCGGTACTCGAGGTGGTCGTTGCGCAGCAGGACGCCCGGCAGGAGCCCGGCCTCGGTCAGCACCTGGAACCCGTTGCACGAGCCGATCACGGGGCCGCCCGCCTCCGCGAAGTCGGCGACCGATCGCATCACCGGGCTGAATCGGGCGATGGCACCGGTGCGCAGGTGGTCGCCGTGGGCGAAGCCGCCGGGGAGCACGACCGCATCGGGCCGCCGCAGGTCCGTGTCCGTGTGCCAGACGAGGTCCGCCTCCCAGCCCAGGACCGATTCGGCGACATGCGCGAAGTCTCGCTCGCTCCACGTCCCGGGGAAGACGACGACCGCGATGCGCGGACGCGCTGCGAGGAGTGTCACCCCGGCACCTCCGCGCGTGACGGCTCCGCCGTCGCGAGCTCCCAGGTGGCGACCTCCATCACCGGGTTCGCGAGCAGGCGGCGGCACATGTCGCCGAGCGCCGCCTCCGCCGCGTCCCGGTCGTCGGCCTCGAAGCCGATGCGCAGGAGCTTGCCGGAGCGAACCTCCGAGACGGACGAGTAGCCGAGCGAGCGAAGCGCCGACGCGACGGTCTGTCCCTCGGGGTCAGCGATCCCCGGCCGCAGCCCGACGCGCACCTCAGCGAGCCAACGCACGGTCAGGACGCCGCCTCCCATGGGCGTCCGGTGAGCCGCTCGTACGCGGCGACGTAGCGATCGCGCGTGCCCGCGATGACCTCCTCGGGGAGGGTCGGCGCCGGCGGCTCTTTGTTCCAGCCGGAGGCGGCCACGAAGTCGCGCACGAACTGCTTGTCGAAGCTCGGCGGCGATGAGCCCGGCGCGTAGCGCTCCGCGTCCCAGAAGCGGCTCGAGTCGGGGGTGAGCACCTCGTCGATCACCGCCAGCTCCCCATCGATCCACCCGAACTCGAACTTCGTGTCGGCGAGGATGAGGCCCACCGCCTCCGCCCGCCGCGCGCCCTCGACGTACAGGGCAATCGACCGCTCCTCGAGCTGGCGCGCGAGGTCCGCGCCGACCAGGCCGGCCAGCTCGTCCCGCGTGATGTTCTCGTCGTGCCCCACCTCCGCCTTGGTGGACGGCGTGAAGATCGGCTCCGGCAGCCGGTCCGCCTCGCGCAGCCCGGGCGGCAATCGATGCCCGCACACGGTGCCCTGGCGGCCGTACTCGGCCCATCCCGATCCGGCGAGGTAGCCCCGCACGACGCACTCCGCGTCGACGCGCTGGGCCCGCCGGACGAGCATCGACCGGGCCGCGAGCTCGGGGGTGCGCGCGGGCTCCGGCAGGCGTGCCGGGTCGGCGCTGATGAAGTGGCTGCGGCCCAGGTGGCCGAACTGGTCGAACCACCACGTTGACAGGCGCGTGAGGACGGCCCCCTTGTCGGGGATCGGCTGGTCGAAGACGACGTCGAATGCCGAGAGCCGATCGCTGGCGACCAGCAGCAGATGGCGTTCGTCCACCTCGTACGTCTCGCGCACCTTGCCGCGGTGGACGAGCGGGAGGCCCTCGAGGTGCGGGGCGGCGATGGTCATGGGAGGAGGTCCCGGCTCATTCCGTCGTCCTGCACGTCATCCCTCCTGCGGCGTGGCACCTCGTCCTTCGGCGGAAGCCGGAGTCGCCGGTGCGTGAGTGCCTCGACGCGGTCGAGGATGGAGAGCACCACGAGGATCAGCACCGTCCCGACGATCGCCACCGAATAGAGGCCCGCTCCGGCCGCGGTGCCGATCGCCGCCACGGACCACAGGCTGGCGGCCGTCGTGAGCCCACGGATGTTGCCCCGGTACTGAAGGATGGTCCCGGCGCCGATGAAGCCGATGCCGGACACGATCTGCGCCGCGATCCGCGTCGGGTCGACGAGGTCGCCACTGAAGCCGAAGGCGCTCACGACCGTGAAGAGCGCGGCGCCCAGGGCGACCAGGCTATGGGTTCGAAACCCCGCGGGCTGCCGCTGGAGCTCACGCTCGAAGCCGATGATCGCGCCGAGGACCAGGCCGACCGTGAGGCGCAGCGCGAGGTCGAGCTGGGTCTGGAACGACAGGTCGGGGGTCACGGCGTCGACGGCGTCTCCTTGCTCAGGGCGTCACCCCGCCCGAGCGACGGCGACCGGACGGCGAGGACGCGCCTCCACGACACCGATCCCCACGCGTGCAGCGCGCCACCTCCCAGGACGAGGCAGAGCCAGGTCGCCACGAAGCCTACCAGCAGCGCTCCCTGCGCCGCGCCGAACCCCGCGCCACTCGCCAGCTGCGCGCCGATCGGTGCCCACAGCACGCCGAGCATCAGGGTCGCGACGCCGAGGTAGGCCAGCCGCGCCGTCGGGGCGATGACCGAGTGGATCGCCGATGCGGCCCCGCCGCCGGCCAGCACGGGGATCGCCCCGGAGAGCGCGCTGCGCAGCGAGGCCCTGCGAGCGACGATCAGGACCCGTGCTGCCGCCGCCCAGGCCCCCGCGATCACCACCGTCGCCAGCAGGACGCCGAGCAG
>JBDTWT010000033.1:0-12536 GCA_040006555.1 Chloroflexota bacterium | reverse complement strand
GGTCGCGCGCGACGAGTCGGCGCGCGCCCTCTACCTCTTCCCCACCAAGGCGCTGGCCGCGGACCAGCTCGTGGAGCTGCGTGCGCTGGCGGACGCCGCGCACATCGGCCTGAAGACCCACACCTACGACGGCGACACGCCGGCGAATGTGCGCTCGGTGGTGCGGGCGGCGGGCCAGGTGGTCATCACCAACCCCGACATGCTCCACGCGGCGATCCTTCCGCACCACACGAAGTGGTTCAAGCTCTTCGAGAACCTGCGCTACGTCGTCATCGACGAGCTGCACACGTACCGTGGGCTGTTCGGCAGCAACGTCGCGAACGTCGTCCGACGGCTGCGGCGCATCTGCAACCACTACGGCGCCGATCCGGTCTTCATCTGCGCCAGCGCCACCATCGCGAACCCGCGCGAGCTCGCCGAGCTGGTGCTGGGCGCGCCGGTCGAGCTCATCGACGACAACGGAGCGCCGTCCGGCCGCAAGCACGTCCTCATCGTCAACCCGCCGGTCGTCAACCCGCAGCTGGGGATACGGTCGAGCTCGCTGCTCACCGGCCAGCGCATCGCCGAGCGGCTCATCCGCGACGGGGTGCAGACCATCGCCTTCGCGCGCTCGCGGACGGCGGTCGAGATCCTCACCACGTACCTGCGCGAGGCGCTCCCCGCCCCTCCCGGTCACCCCTCCCCCATCCAGGGCTACCGCGGCGGCTACCTGCCGAACGAGCGGCGCGACATCGAGCGCGGCCTGCGCGACGGGCGAATCCGCGGGGTGGTGGCCACCAACGCGCTCGAGCTCGGGATCGACATCGGCGGCCTCGACGCCGCCATCAGCGTCGGCTATCCGGGGACGATCGCCAGCACATGGCAGCAGATGGGCCGATCCGGGCGTCGCGCCGGCACGAGCCTGTCGGTGCTGGTCGCCTCGTCGGCGCCGATCGACCAGTTCCTGGCGACGCACCCGGACTACTTCTTCGACCGCACGCCGGAGCACGGCCTCGTCAACCCCGACAACCTGCACCTGCTCCTCAACCACCTCAAGGCGTCGGCCTTCGAGCTGCCCGTGCCGGCCTCCGAGCGATTCGGCATCGAGGACACGGCCACGGTCCTCGATGTCCTCGAGGAGGACGGCTTCCTGCGCAGGGCGGACGAGCGCTACTACTGGAGCCAGGAGAACTTCCCCGCCTCCGCCTTCAGCCTGCGCTCGGGCGCGCAGGAGAACGTCGTGATCATCGACACCACCGGGGACCGACCGCGGGTCATCGGCGAGGTCGACATCTTCGCGGCGCCCATGCTCGTGCACGAGCAGGCGATCTACATCCATGCCGGGCGGCAGTTTCACGTCGACCGCCTCGACTGGGAGGAGCGCAAGGCCTACGTCACCGCCGTGGACGTCGACTACTACACCGACGCGGACCTCGGCGTGACGCTCAAGGTCCTCGACGCCTTCGACGAGGTGCACGGGGCCGATGGCGCCCTCCGGGCGCACGGCGAGGTGATGGTCGCCTGGCACGCGACGCTGTTCAAGAAGATCAAGCTCCACACGCACGAGAACGTCGGCTGGGGCCCGATCACGCTGCCCGAGCAGCAGATGCACACCACGGGCGCGTGGCTCGTGCCGCCGACGTCAGTGGTCGACCGATTCGACCGCGAGACGCTCGACGGGGCGCTCATCGGCCTCTCGCGCGTCGCCCGCTCGGCCGCCGCGCTGCTGCTCATGTGCGACCCGCGCGACGTTGGCGTGCTCGCCCAGGCGCAGGCGCCGCACACGCTGCGGCCGACGCTGTTCATGTACGACGCGGTCCCCGGGGGCGTGGGCCTCGCCGAGCGCCTGCACCAGCTGAGCGCCGAGCTCGTCGACGCGTGCGCGAAGCTCGTCCGCGACTGCCCGTGCGTCGACGGCTGCCCGTCCTGCGTCGGCCCCCGTGCCGAAGTGGGCGGCAACGGCAAGGCGGCCTGCGGCGAGCTCCTCGCCGCGCTGGCCTGAGGCCGATGCGCTCCCTGGCCGATCGCCTCGCCGCCGTCCGCGTCGAGCGGCCTTCGCCGGCGCAGCACCCGCGCGCCGACGAGCGCCTCGAGCTCCTCGCGCGCTGGTTCGGCGCGAGCCTCGAGGTCACCGAGTACGGCACCGCACTCGTCGTCCAGCGCCGCGTCGCGCTGCCCGCCGGCGTGGCGGCGACGCTCGCGCCGCGCCCACCGGCCGCGTACTTCGACACCGAGACGACCGGCCTGTCGACGGGCGCGGGAACCGTGATCTTTCTCGCGGGCGTCGCGCGTCTCGACGGCGACGGCCTGCTGGTGCGCCAGTTCCTGCTGCCGGACTACCAGTACGAGCTGCCACTGCTCCGCGCGCTCGCCTCCGAGCTCCGCGGCTTCGAGCGCCTCGTGACCTACAACGGCCGCTCGTTCGACATCCCGATGCTCACCGCGCGTCTTACGGTCAACGGCCTGTTCCGCGAGCAGGCTGCCCTGCCCACGGCCCACGACGACCTGCTGCCCGACGCGCGGCGCCTTTTTCGACGGCCGTTGGGGGGCGCGCGGCTGGCGGACGTCGAGACGGGCGTGCTCCACGTCCGCCGCACCTCGGACTGCCCCGGCAGCGAGGTGCCGGCCCGCTACTTCGGATACCTGCGCGGCGGCTCTCCAGACCTGCTCGCCGACGTGCTCGACCACAACCTCCAGGACGTGGTGAGCCTCGCGCTGCTCGAGGCCGAGCTGTGCCGGCTGCGCGCCGGTGGCTGGCGCAACGCCCGCGTGCTCGACGCTCGCGGCATGGCGCTCGACCTCCTGCGTGCGGGGGCCGTCGACGACGCCCTGGAGCTCGTCGAGATGGCGCAGGCCATCGCCGCCGATCCGGCTGAGGCCACCGCGCTTCGTCGCGTGGCGTCTCGACTGCTCATCACCCTCGGCGAGGTGGCCCGCGCCGAGGACCTGTGGACGCTCAGCACCCGCCGCGCGTCCGTCGACGCCGCCACGTCCTGGATCGAGGTCGCGCGCATCCGCGAGCGCCACCTGGGCGACCTCCACGGTGCCATGGAGGCAGCTGCGGCCGCCTCGCGCGTCCTCGACGTCGCCTTCGCACTCGGTCGGGGCGGCTCGCTGGCCGAGGTGGGCCGCGCCCGGCTCACCGTCGAGCGCCGGCTTCGGCGGCTTCGCCGGTGGGTCAGCGCTGCCGAGCGCCGCGCGGCACGCGAACGACGCATGATCCGGACTCAGCGCGTCGCCTAGCGGGGCGGCTCCCGGAGAGCCGATATATCGAGCGGATTTCACGCGAGGCGATGTCTGCCTTGAGTTCTTGCGGTATATCGAGCGCCGGCACGCACGAGGAGCGCGCCGGCGCGCGGTTCACGCTGCGGGTGGCTCGATATATCGCGCATACCACACCGCAAGCCGGGCTCCTGCGAATGGCGCTCGATATATCGCGACCCGGGGGGCGATCGGCCTAGCGGCGGCGGGCCTCGAAGACGCTGATGACGCGCTCCGTCGCGGCACGGGCCGCGGTCGAGGCATCCTCGCCGCGTCCAAGGTGGACCGCCAGCGCGGCGCCGAAGGTGTCCCCGGCTCCGACTGTGGGCACGCCGGTGACCACGGTCCGCGGCACGCTGGCGAGGACGCGGTCGAGCGCGGGATCGTCGAGCACGTAGCCCTCCGTCCCGAGCGTGAGGAGCAGGATCGGCCGCGATCCCAGGCGGCGCCGCAGGTCGGCGGCCTCGATGAACGGATCGGTGGCAGGCCCGGGGAGGTCCTCCGTGCTCAGCACGACCGCGTCGGCCTCCGAGAAGACGCGCCAGAGGTCGGGTGACACCTCGTCGAGTGGCAGCGGCTCCACCTCCCTGCCCGGGATCAGGCGGCGGAGCCAGCCCTGGATGAGGAGCACGGTGAGCTGCGGGGTGAGCTCGGCGCGAAGCCGATCCACCGTTGCGGCGGGCAGCTCGTCGCCGATGGGCGCCAGCAGCGCGACCTGCGGGCGCGGAGCCTGAGCCAGGCTCTCCGGACCGATCGGGGCGGTGCCGCACTCGAACACGAGCGCACGGCGGCCGTCCCGTTCGCCATGCCGGTAGGTGGTTGTTGACGGCGCCGCCTGGCGGACGACCGGGCCGAACGACTCAAGGCGGGCAAGCCCCACGGCCGCCTCGGGCTCGACCCCCGCCGCCGTCAGCGTCGCCTGCCGGATGCCATCGGGCACCACGGCGGATCCCGCGTGGATGACCGTCCCGCCGGGAGCGGAGGTGCCATCGGTGAAGCGGTCGATGGTAAGCCCGCCGACAATCAACAGGTCGACGGTCGCTTTATGATCGGTCAATGTCTCTCTACTTCTACGAGCTCCACGAGGGTCCCACGGACCTCATGACCGATGCGCTCCTCGTGTCGGAGCGCGACCATACCCCGGCCCAGTTCGCGGAGATGGTGCAGGCCGCGCGCCGCGCCATCGTCGACACCTACGAGGACGACACGATCGTCGAGGCGGTCGCCCGCGAGCTCGAGCGGAGCCACGGCTTCACCTACCTCAGCGACGAGAAGCTCCGCGCGAGCATGAGCGTCGGGGCCACGGAGGCGGACACGTTCCTCGTCGAGATCGTCCCCGAGTTCCGCAGCCTGGTGGCCGAGCTCGAACGGTAGCCGGTGACGGCGATCGCCTAGATGCCGACATCGATCGGACGGCTCGGTGGGCCTGTCTCGATGATGTCGCGGACCAGCGCGGGAAGCAGGCGCGGGGCGAATTCGGCGGCTTCCTCCAGCAGCTCGTCGAGCGCCCACCACCGGATGTCCTCGGGCCGATGCTCGCGGAGCGCCGGAGCCGATGGCCGTGGCTCGAAGGCAGCCACCCGTCCCAGGTAAATCCGCTCGCTCTGGTCGAACCGGACGCCCCGGAAGACGCCGACGTGCCGGCGGGTCCAGACGCAGGGGCCTAGGTCGAACGGCGCTTCGCCGAGCTCCTCGCGCAGCTCACGCAGGGCTGCGGCCTCATCGGTTTCGCCCGGTTCGACGCCGCCGCGGGGCGTGCACCACCAGGAACGATCGCCGTCCCAGAAGCGAACGAGGAGGATCCGAGCGGCCTCGTCGAACAGGAGGACTCGGACGGCCTCCCGGCTAGCCACGCCACCTTCCCGCGTTGAGGATGTCGTGCACCGAACGCGCCAGGAGCGCTGCGTCCTCGCCGGCCGATCGCTCACCCTCGCGCGCGACGTAGGATGGCCCCAGGGTCAGCGCCGCGGCGACGACGAGACCTAGCACGGGCGGGAGCCCCAGCTCGCCATCTGTAACGATCCCGCGAGCTGCGAGTGCCAGGGCGATGAGGCCGAAGACCGCTCCGACGAGTCGGAACAGCAACATGAGCCCCTCCAGCACTCGCCGATCTGGAACGTCGATGACGCCAACGAGCGCGGTGCCGTCGTCCGTCGTTTCCAGGGCACCGGACAGCTCCACGTTCCAATCCTTCCGGCGCGTGACCGAATTCGCATCGTGCACTCGGAGACGCACCTGATGTGCGGTCACGTCGCCTGCAAGGTGTCGCCGGGAGCGAGCCTCCGGACGGGGCTCGACGGAGCGGCGCTCCGTTACCGCTTCGCGGAGCCGATCGGTCGCTTCAGTCGCAGTCAACGGCGTGTCCTCGAAGATCGCCAGAGGGGCGGTCAGTGGCCGCGCTTTCATCGCGAGACGTTGAAAAGCACTTCGATCACGTCGCCGTCGCGCACCTGGTAGGTCTTGCCCTCCTGGCGCAGCAGCCCGCGCTTGCGGGCCTCGACCGTCGAGCCGCAGGTGAGCAGATCCTCGAAGCCGATGACCTCAGCCCGGATGAAGCCCCGCGCGAGGTCCGAGTGGATGGCGCCGGCGGCATCGACGGCGGTCGACCCACGACGCAGGGTCCAGGCGCGGCACTCGTCCTCGCCGGCGGTGAAGAAGCTGAAGAGCCCCAGCAGCTCGTAGGTGAGGCCGATGACCCGGCCACGTGACGGCTCGGCGATGCCGAGGTCGTCCATGAAGAGCCGCGCGTCGTCGGGTGGCAGCTCGCCGAGCTCGGCCTCGATCTTCCCGGCAAGTGCCGCCACCGCGCTCTGCGGCTGCGCGTAGCGCTCGCGTCCGGCCGCCTCCAGGGCGGCCACCTCCGGCAGGCGCCCCTCGTCGATGTTCAGAACCACCAGCACCGGCTTCTGGGTCAGGAACCGATAGCCGCGGAGCAGGAACTCCTCGTCGGCGGTGAGCCCGAAGGCGCGAATCGGCTTCCCATCGGACAGGTGCGGCTCGATACGAGCCAGCAGCTCGAGCTCGCGGTCGGCAAGGTCGCGCTCGGCCTGCGAGCCGTGGCGTCCCTGCGTACGCAGTTTCTCGATGCGCTTCTCGATGACCGACAGGTCCGCGACCGTGAACTCGAGGTCCAGGTCGTCGACGTCGCGCCACGGGTCTGGTGCGGCGGGGGCGGTTGGGTCGGCGAAGGCACGGGCGACGTGGAGGAGCGCGTCGGCGTTGCGGATCTGGGCGAGGACATCGGCCTGGATGGTGCCCTCGCGCGCGGCACCGGCCGGGATGGCGACGTCCACGTAGGTGACGTCGGCGTGGGTCGTCTTCTTCGGCTTAAAGAGCTCACTGAGCCGATCCACGCGCTCGTCGGGCACCTTGACCACGCTCACGTTCGGCGCGGCGCGGCCACCGGAGAACCCGGTCTCGGCGTGGCCGCCGGTGAGCGCGTTGAAGACGGTGGTCTTGCCGCTTCCCGGCAGGCCGACGATCGTGACCTGCATCGGCCTAGTAGCCGGCCTCGAGGTCGACGACGTTGCGCAGCGGCTCCCCCGCCCGGTCTCGCTTCAGGTTGTCGACGAACAGGTCCACGGTCCGTTCGACGACGCGGTCGGACGCCCAGCTCGTGTGCGGCGTGATGATGAGGTTCGGGGTGCGGTAGAGGGGCGACTCGGGCGAGAGGGGCTCCTCGCTGAACACGTCGAGCACGGCGCCGCCGATCCAGCCGGATTCGAGCGCGCGCCGCAGCGCCAGCTCGTCGAGCAGCCGGCCGCGCGCGATGTTGATGAGCCACGCGTCCTCGCGCATCTCGCCGAGCTGCTCGGCGCCGATGAGGCCCGCCGTCACGTCGGTGAGGGGTGCCGCGACCACGACGATGTCGCTCTGGCGCAGGACGTGGTGGAGCCGGTCGAGGCCGAAGAGCTCGACGCGCGAGCCCTCCCCCGCCCCGCGGTCCGGGTGGCGGCGTGTCGCGAGGATGCGACTGCCGAACGGTTCCAGCAGCCGGGCGACCTCCTTGCCGATGTCGCCATAGCCGACGATGCCGACGGTGAGCTCCGACAGCTCGCGGCCACGGAGCGGCTGCCAGGTGCGCTCCCGCTGCAGCTCGAGCAGCTGCGGAAGGCGGCGCGCGATCGCCAGGGCCATCATCACCACGTACTCGGCGATGGGCCGGCTGAAGACGCCGCGGGCGTTTGTGACGATCAGGCCGCGCTGCCGGACGGCCGGGGTGGTGACGCGGTCCACGCCCGCAGATGCCGAGTGGATCCAGCGGAGCTTCGGCGCCCGCGCCACGAGGTGATCGAGGACCGAGGCCGGCACCGCCCCGAGGAGAAGGACCTCGGCCTGATCGAAGACAGACGCCTCGTCCACGTCGCCGTGGATGCGGCCGTCGGCCGCAATGCGGACGCAGCGGACGCCGTCGACCGCCTCGATGCGCGCGGCGAGCTCACGGGACAGCGGGGCGCCGAGGATCGGGCTGGCGAGGACGGTGAGAGCCGGCTCGCTCAGGCTGCGCCTCCCTCGACGCGCGCGATCCATCGCTGCGGGGCGCGGATCTCCTCGAGCGTCGGAAGCATCTCGGGGCCGCTCCACACGCGGTTGAGGAACTCGCGGCTGCGCTGGGCGATGACCGCATCGGCGAAGCGCTCGCCCGCGGCGTACTGCTCCATCTTCAGGTCGAGCCCGGTGAGGCGCATGATCGCGCGCTCGATACCGCTGCGTCGCTCGCCGCGCCGCTCGAACCGGTCGTGGAGCTCGGCGAAGTTCGGCAGGATGCGCGCGCCGGCCGCGTTCATCACGTGGTTCGAATAGCCCTCGAGCACCGACATGAGCGCCTGCGTGCGCTGGAAGGTCTCGCGCTGCCGCGGCGTCATGATCCGCTCCAGCCAGTGCCCCTCTCCGCCGCCGATCGCGTCGCGCAAGCGAGCCGCGAGGCCGCCCGTCTCGCTCGCGAGCTGCTCCACGGTCTCGGCGACCAGGTTCGCGAAGTACGGGCGCAGCCACGGGTGAGCCTCGAACTCGAACGCGTGCGTGACCTCGTGCAGCGCGATGAACGTACGGAACTCGTCCCGCGGGATCCTCAGCGCGGCCGCGGTCGCGGTGATGTTCTGCTCGACGAAGTTCAATCGCCCGCGAGTCGGACCGGCGGCGAGCAGGCTGACGTCGTACTGGCCGAGCACCTTGCGGCCGAGGAAGGCGAGCATGAAGCCGAGCTGCTGGTTGCCGACGCTGCGGTTCACCCAGCGCGACACCGCGCGCCCGGCCGTGTCCGGCCCGCTCTGGGAGGCGAGCAGCGCCCGCTCGATGCGATCGAACAGGACGCGGAAGGTGGCGAGGTTGAGGTCCACCCACTGCGTGCGGTCGACGACCGCGGGCGTCTCGAGCGCCTCAGGGAGCTCGGAGCCGATCTCCTCGGCCACGGTGGGCTCGATGCGCAGGAGCGTCGCGCGGTAGAAGGCCTCCGCCTCGGCCCGCTGCGCTGCCGGAATCGGAGCCGCCGCGTCGCCGAGGCGGCGATGCGCGATGTCGCGCACCGTCTCCCAGTCGATGAGCCGCGTCCCCGAGCGCTTCATGATCTCGCGCGACGCGACGCTCGCGCCCAGGGCCAGGAGGCCCCCGACGACGAAGCCCGCGCCGAGGCGGCCGGTATGTCGTGCCATGGGTTTCAGTCTACGGGAAGGGCGGCCGCGACCTCGATGCTCACCGCCTCGACCGCGGGGAGGCGCCCGCCGAAGAGGCGCTCCGCGACGGCCTCGAACGCCGCCACGTCGCCCGTGGTCGCCACGCGGTGGCTCGCCGACGCCCCCGGCGCGCGGGTGCCGAGCGCGTCGAGCAGGTCCTCAACGGCCAGGGCGGTCGTGAATGCGGAGTCGACCACGGCGACGGCCGGGCCCACGACGCGCTCGATCGTCGGCCGCAGCAGCGGATAGTGGGTGCAGCCCAGGAGCAGCGTGTCCGCCCCGGGGTTCGCGGCGAGCAGCGGCTCGAGGTAGGCACGCAGGACCGATTCGGCGCGGAGGCCGTCCAGGACGCCCGCCTCGACCATCGGCACCAGCTCCGGACAGGCCAGCTGCGCGACGTGGGTCGCGGGCTGCGCCTCGACGATGGCCGCGGGGTACGCGCCCGATTCGATGGTGCCGGCCGTGGCGATCACGGCGACGCGCCCGCTGCGGGTTGCGGCGGCGGCACTCACCGCGCCGGGCCGCACGACACCGACGACCGGGATCGGCGCTCGCTCCCGGACCGCGTCGAGGGCGCGCGCCGTCGCGGTGTTGCAGGCGAGGACGAGAAGCTTCACGTCCTGGGCCAGCAGCCACTCGACGGCCTCCAGCGTGAAGCGCCTGACCTCGTCCGCCGGGCGTGGCCCGTACGGCGTGCGCGCATTGTCGCCGAGGTACACGGTCGACTCCGCCGGCAGCCGGCGATTGAGCTCCGAGAGGACCGTGAGGCCGCCGACGCCGGAGTCGAAGACGCCGATGGGGCGCGGGTCCGAGTGCTTCGCCACGCGGGTCAGTGGCGAACGCCCGCAGCGACGGGCGCCCGGTCGCGCTGATGGGCCGCGAGCCCGTCGGCGATGCGGCGGCCGCCCTGCGCGATCGGCGAGTCGGGATCGGACATCACGAACGCGCGGCCCTCGTTGTTCGCCGACAGCACCATCCGCCCATCGGAGACGACCTCGTAGTGGATCGGGCTGCGAATGACCTCCTCGATGTAGGCCTTGTCGAAGGAGGCGGACGCGTCGGATCGGTTGAGGATGGTCACGATCTTCGAGGCGGGATAGCCGATCGCCTCGAACGTCTCGCCTGCCATCGCGACTGCGCGGATGGCCATCATCTCGAACGTGAGGACCTGGAGGATGAGGTCGGCCGAGTCGAGGAACGTGAGGACGTCATCGGTCAGGGATGCGCGCGTGTCGATGACGACGAAGTCATAGAGCTGGCGAAGGAGGGAGAGGGCCTTCTCGATGTCCGTCGTGGTGACCATCTCCGCCATCTCGACGCGCGGCGGGGCGAGGAGCATGTCGATCCCCGACGGGTCACGCCAGACGACCTCGGTGAGGTCCTGCTCGCGAATCCGATCCGTCGGGAGGTCCAGCAACGACGGGGCCGATGGAGGCACGCTGATGAGGCCGCGCATGTCGCTGAACTGCATCGATCCATCCACCACACACACGCGGTGCTGCTGGCCAAGGGCGACCGCGATGTTGTAGGCGAGCGTCGTGCGGCCCACGCCGCCCTTCGGCGAGAACATGCTGACCATGAGACATCCGCTCCCGGCGGTCTCCTGCGCCCGCGCCTCGCCGACCTTCCTGACGAGGGTGGTGAGGTCGAAGCCGGTGAACGGCATCTTCAGCACGGCGTCCACTCCGCGCTCGGGGTTCTCGGCGACGGGGTTCTGCGGGACGGTGAGCATGATCAGCCCGACCTGCGGCTCGGCCTGCCGGATCTGCTCCGCGACGTCCGAGCCGCGGACGCGGCCCTGGAGGAGCGCATCCACGATGACGACGTCAGGCTTCACCTCGACGACGCTGCTCAGGGCCTGGTCCCCGGAGGCCACGACCTCCAGCATCTTGATCTGCGTCTGGGACTGGAGCAGCGAACGGATGTGCGAGGCGACCTGTGGGACGTCCTCGACCACCATGAGCCGGATCTGTTGGGCTGGCATCTCACCCCCTTCCCGGAGTGGTCGTCGCGCGTCGCATCACCGCAATGCAGCGTTCGCTGTCCTCGTCGAGCGGATCCAGGTCGTGGGACCCGTAGGTGGCCTCGATCTCGAGATTCGCCTCCTTGGCGAGGGTGAACAGCGCTGACGGTGACGGATACCAGAGCCCAAATCTGGCCGGAAGCCGCGCTATCGTACCATCGGGCTCCTCGAGGTCGGTGAGCGTCTCGTACGCGACGCGGAGCCCATCCGCGGCCGCGACGCGCTCGATCCGGCTGCGCCGCACCACGCGCCGACCCTCCACCATCCGGTCCCAGTCCACGCTCATCGGCAGGTCCTCGGTGGGGAGGCCGCCCGGGCCGACGACGTCGACGATCAACGTGCCCTCGTCGGCCAGCATCCGTCCCGCGGCCTGCATGGCGCGGCGCGCCTCGTCGGGTCCGTCGAGGTGCGAGAGGACGCCGGCGAGCACCACCAGCGCGTAGCGCTCGGGCCGCGCGACCTCGCGCACGTCCTCGAGGGCAAGCTGGATGCGCCCCTCGGCGTGCGCGGCGTGCAGCAAGGGATCGCGCGCGATGCGGGTGGTGGCGCGCTCAAGGAGTGCCCGTGAGCCGTCCACGCCGAGAATGCCCTGCGCGCCGCCCTCCATGAACGAGCTGAACAGGCGTCCCGACCCGCAGCCAAGGTCGGCGACACCGCCGGGCTGGCGGCGTACCCACTCGCGGTAGAAGACGAGGTCCTCGACGACATCGTCGTGCTCGAGGTCGTAGATCTCGGCGAGGGCCAGGTCATCCGCCGCCTGCCCCGCCAGGATGTCAGCCAGCCGACGGCTCCCGACTGCGTCCCCCACCCTGCGCGCGCAGCTCGGACCACGCCCGTTCGACGAGGGGCGGGTTCCGGACGAGATCGACGGCTGAGGCCGCCAGCACGCGGATGGCGACCGGCAGCATGCGATCGCCGTCCTCACCTCCGGCGTGGGCGGCGAACTCGCGGGAGTGCCCGGGGGTGCCTTCCGGCGCGATGGCCATCATCGGATGGATCGTTGGCACGGCGTGGCTGACGTTCGTCATGTCGGTGCTGCCGGTGTTGGGGTCCACCGGGCCGTCTTCCCATCCCGCGGCCGCGAGGTGTCCTCGCCACACGCCGAGCAGCGTCGGGTTGTTGAGCATCGTCCGGCAGCGGTTCATCGGGTCCTCGACGAGGTCGACCGCGCAGCCCGTCGCGGCGGCGGCCGCATCGGCCATCTGACGGAAGCGGTCAATCATCGGCTCGAGATCGGCGTCCACCGGCGTGCGGATGTACCAGCGCCCCGTCGTAAGGTCCGGCACGATATTCGGCGCCGCGCCTCCGTGGGTGATGATGCCGTGGACGCGCTCGCCGGGCTTCAGGTGCTGTCGCCACTGGCTCACCATCGTGTAGAGCAGGACGATGGCGTCGAGCGCGTTCCTGCCGAGCCACGGATCCGCGCTCGCGTGGGCCAGCTTTCCGCGGAACGTCACACCGACCTCCGTGATCGCCAGGCACGCGATCTCCGAGTTCGTGCGGTCCGATGGATGGATCTGCAGGCAGACGTCGACGTCGTCGAAGACTCCCGCGGCGAGCAGCCGGACCTTGCCATTGCCCGCCTCCTCCGCCGGGGTGCC
>JBDTWT010000032.1:0-12725 GCA_040006555.1 Chloroflexota bacterium | reverse complement strand
GCCGCGCGCAGTCGGAGCGTCACGTCGGTCCCGGCCGGGACCGCGCCGAACGGCTGTCGGTACGCGTCGCCGCGGCTGTCGTGCGCGAGCTCGTCGTCCAGGATCTCGCCGTCGGGCGCGAGCGCCTCGAGGTCGGGTGCCAGCGCCTCGGCCGGGACGTCGCTGAGGTCCGGTCCGACCGACGGCCGTGGCCAGGTGACGAGGAGCGCCCCTCCCACCACGCCGAGCGCGAGCGCCGCGGCGATCAATGCCCGACTCCGCCGACTGGCCCACACGTCGGCGCGCATCACGTCGCCCGCAGGACGCGGCCGGAGCGCGGAGGAATTCGGACCATCGCTGCGCCATCGCGGACGTCGACCTCAGCGCCCTCGTCCTGGCCGATCGCGACCGGTATGAGGCGCGCGGCCGTCGTGGGTACGCGCAGCTCAGAGGTCGAGTCTCCGACGTTCAGGGCCACCACGAGGGCTCCAGGATCGGCGCCGCGTGCGTATGCGGCCGCCATCCCGTCAGAGGCGAGCGGCTCGAAGTCGGCCGAGCGCAGGCCGGGCTCGTCGACCCTGAGCCGCACGAGCGCGCGGAGGAATCCGAGCAGATCCTCGTCCCACCGCTCGCGGTCCCAGGGGAAGGAGCCGCGGCAGCCGGGATCCATCTCGCCGCTGAGGCCCACCTCGTCGCCGTAGTAGATGCAGGGCGCCCCCGGCATCGTGAGCATCGCCAGCCACGCCAGGCGCAGCGACGCGCGGTCGCCGCCGGCCATGGAGAGGAGCCTCGGCGTGTCGTGGCTGTCGAGGAGGTTGAGCATCGCCCCCGCGGTCCCCGGTGGATACGCGCCCACGGCCCTGGACGAGCGCGCGAGGAAGGTGGCGCCATCCTCCGGGCGGATGTTGCGGCCGAGCTCGGCGTGTTGGGCGACGACGTCCTGTCGCAGGTGTGGCCCGGTCACGAAGCTGACGATCGCCTCGGCGAGTGGGTAGTTCATGAATGCGTCGAAGGTCGTCCCGTCCAGCAGGTCGGGACGCTCCTGCCACACCTCGGCCACGATGTACGCATCCGGGTTGATCGCGCGCACGCGGCGGCGGAACTCCTCCCAGAAGCCGGGGGTCTCGATCTCGCGGGGCACGTCCAGGCGCCAGCCGTCGACTCCGAAGCGGGTCCAGTGCTCGGCCACGCCCATCAGGTACTCGCGGACGATCGGGTTGTCGGTGTTGAGCTTGGGGAGCGCCGGCAGGTCCCACCACGCGCGGTAGCCGAGCGTCGCGAGCGAGCCGGTCCCGGCGCCGTGGGCATCGCCCCAGTCGACGGCGAGGGGTGTGCCGATCCGCTCGTCCGGGTAGGCGCGCAGGGGGCGGCCAGCCTCGAGGGACTCGGCATCCAGGTAGAACCAGTCGCGGTACGGCGAGTGGCGCCCCGTCTCCATGACGTGATGGAACGGCCAGAACCCGCGGCTCGCGTGGTTGAGCACCGCGTCGAGGACGACCCGCATGCCCCGTGCGTGCGCCGCGTCGAGTAGCTCGCGGAGGGCCGCGTCGCCTCCCAGCAGCGGATCGACCGCCATGTAGTCGTACGTGTGATACCGATGGTTCGAGGCGGACGCGAAGACGGGGTTGAGGTAGAGCGCGCTGACGCCGAGATCGGTGAGGTGGTCGAGGTGCTCGACGATGCCGTACAGGTCACCGCCTTTGAAGCCGTGCACGGTCGGCGAGGTATCCCAGTCCTCGAGCGGGCCGGGCGCAGGGACCCTGCCGCTGCGCGCGAATCGGTCCGGGAAGATCTGGTAAAAGACCGCGTCCGCGACCCACGCCGGCGGATCGCCGATGGACGCATCGGTCACCCCTTCACGCCGCCCATGGTGACGCCGGAGATGAGCCACTTCGAGCTGTACAGGAAGAGGGCGACGACCGGGATCGAGACCAGGATGCTGGCCGCGGCGAGGTCCGCCCATTGCGTCTGGAACTGCGCCTGGAAGCGCAGGATGCCGAGCGGCCAGGTGAACAGCTCGGTCGACGAGCCGATGAGCACGCGGGCGAGCACGAACTCGTTCCAGGCGGCCAGGAAGTTGAAGAGAAAGACGATGGCGAGCGCCGGGGTCGAGAGCGGCAGCAGGACGCGCCAGAAGGCCTCCAGCTGCGAGCAACCGTCGATGCGGGCCGCCTCCTCGAGCTCGATCGGCACCGTGTCGTAGTAGCCCTTGAGGATCCAGATGCTGAACGGCACGGCCGTCACCGAGTACGCGATCATCAGTCCGCGGTAGCTGTCCTTCAGGCCGAGCTGGATAGAGAGGATGAAGATCGGCACAAGCAGCATGGTCGCGGGGATGAGCTGCGTCGCGAGCAGGACGGTCAGCCCGGCGCCACGCCCGGGGAACCGATACCGGCTGAACGCGTAGGCGCCCGTCGCCGCGACGATCAGGCCGACGAGCGACGTGCCCACCGTGATGACCAGGCTGTTGAAGAGCCACTGCGGAAACGCCGTCCCGGTGAGCACGTGGCCGAATGCCTCGAGGGTCGCGCCCTCGGGGATCAGCTGAAACTCGCGCTCGAGCAGCTGGTTGGCCGGGCGCAGCGAGACCGAGAGGACGCGCAGGATCGGGAACGCGGCGATGAGTGCCGAGATGAGAAGCGCCCCGTGGATGAGGGCGAGCTTGAGCGGCCCGTCGGTCCTGCCGCCGCCACCGCGGAGAGCCCGTGCGCGCGGCTTCGCGACGACTTCGGCCGCGGCCGCCCCCTGGATCGGAGTCGGGATGGTGGTCGAGCTCATTCGGTGGCTCCTCGCAACGCGCCGGTGCGGCGGACATAGACGATGACGAAGACGAGCAGCAGGATGAAGATCACGAAGGCTAGCGCGGCCGCGAATCCGTAGCGGTTGTACTGGAAGGCGGCGCGGAAGAGGCCGGTCACCAGGATGTCGCTCGTCTCCAGCTCGTTCTGGTTGATCACGAAGGGCACGTTGAAGTTATTGAAGGTCCACACCGTGCCGAGGATCACGGCCGGCACCATCACCGGCCGGATGAGCGGCAGCGTGATGTGGCGGAACGACTGCCGGCTCGAGGCGCCGTCGATCTCCGCCGCCTCGTACAGGTCGGCCGGAATGCTCTGGAGCCCGCCGAGGAGGATCACCATCATGAAGGGGATCCCGAGCCAGACGTTCACGATGACCATGGCCGCGAAGTTCCAGAAGTTCTCGGTCATCCAGCTCGGACCGTCGATGCCGACGACGCCCAGCAGCTGGTTCACCATGCCGAACTCGGCGTGGAACTCCGTGCGCCAGACCGCGAGCGCCACGATCTGCGGGACCGCCCACGGCAGCACGATGAGCGCGCGGTAGACGCCCTTGCCGCGCAGCCTGCGGTTCAGGAGCAGCGCGAGGGCCAGGCCGCCGCCCACGTGCAGGCTGACGTTGATCGCCGTCCAGATGATCGTCTGCCACAGCACCTGGAAGAAGCCGGCCTGCTGGAGGATCGGCCTCGTGAAGACGCTGACGTAGTTGTCGAGGCCGTTGAACATGTTCTCGCCGGGCGTCCGGCATTCGGTGAACAGGCCCAGAGTCGGGAAGCCTGGCTCGCAGAAGTTGCGCAGGCTCATGTTCGTGAAGCTGACGTTGAATTCCCACAGGAGCGGGTACGCGATGAGGGTGAAGAGACCGACGATCGCGGGGGCCATGAGCATCACCGGCACCGCGAGGCGGGCTCGCAGCCACCGCACCAGGACGAGGTAGAGGACGCCCTCGAGGATCGCCACCGCGATCGCGATGAAGACGAGCGTGGTGAGGACCTCGACCAGCGCGCCGATTGACTGTCCGACGTTCACCGCTCTCCTCGCAATGCGCCGTCAGGCTGGTGGCCGTGGCAGGGACCCGGAGGCCCCGGCCACGGTGCGTGGTTCAGGGTACGACTGCGACTCCGGTTAGCCCAGAGTCGCGATGCAGTTCTCCGCCGCCTCCTGCATCGTCAGCGCGACGGCGTCGAAGTCGTTGTTCCCGTTGCCCAGGACGTCGCGGACCGCCGCCGTCATCGCGTCGAAGTTGCAGCGCATCTCGACGTTGATCGGCTGCGGGACGCCCGCCGCCACCGCTTCGGCGGCACCCTGGAGGAGCGGGTCATCGGTCACGGACGGGTCCGCGAGCACCTCGCCGTTCGCCGGCAGCCGGCTCAGCTCGGACACCAGTGCCCGCTGCTGATCGGCCGCAAGCGTGAAGTCGATGAAATCGAGGACGACGGTGAGGGTGTCACCCTCCACTCCGCTGGGGACCATGTAGAAGGAGCCGCCGACGTACGGCTTCGGGAGCTCGCCAGTCTCCGCGATCGCGGGGATCGGCGCCACGCCGAGGTCGTCGCCGAGCAGGTCGCTGTAGTTCCCCAGCTCCCAGTCGCCGTTGATGATCATCGCCGCGTTGCCGGTGGTGAAGTTGTCCGACGCGCACGCGTAGTCGCACTCCGTCGGCGTCACCGCTTCGGTGAACTTCAGGTTGTAGAGGAACTCGAGGGCCGACTTCATCTCGTCGGTGTTGAGGGTCGGGGTGACGCCGTCATCCGCGAAGACAGACCCGCCGAAGCCACCGAGGAAGGGAACCAGCCAGAAGGACTCGGTCTGGTTGAAGACGAGGCCGTAGGCGCCATCCCCGGTGTTCTCCTGCGCGGTCGCGATCATCGCGTCCGAGTCGGCCGGGGCCTCCTCGCCGGCGAGGCTCTTGTTGTAGTACAGCATCAGCTGGTTGCCGATGTTGATCGGCGCGACCCAGATCTCGCCGTTGAACTCGCCCGACCCGAGGGCGGACTCGGCGAGGACGCTCTCGTCGAACTGGCCGCCGATGGGCTGGATGACGCCGGCCTCGACGAACGGGCCGACGTGGTCGAGCACCGTCCACAGCAGCTCGGGCTGAGCATCCGGCGACAGGGCGGTGTTGACCATGTCCTCGCGGAGCAGCTCGACGTCCTTGTTGACGACGGTGATCTCGACGTTCGGGTGCTCCGCCGTGTAGTCGGCGGCGAGCTGCTCGACGAATGCGAGCTGCGCGTCACCCTCCTTGGTCCAGAGCTCGATCGCGATGTCACCCTCCGGGAAGGCGGCATCGGTCGGCGCGGCACCATCGGTGCCGGCGGGCGCGTCGGAGCCCCCTGGAGCGGCCGTGGCACCGATCTGCCCGCCGCCGCAGGCGGCGAGGACGAGGACGAGGATGAAGAAGATCGGGAGGTATCGGTTCATGTGGTGTGTCATCTGGTTTCGGTTCTCCTAGGTCTGCGTGAGTCCGGGTGCGAGTGGTTCCATCGGTCAGCGTGCGGCGACACCCCCTTCCCCTGGCCTGATGGAGGCCACGCGGTCCCGCGGGGGGCCGGTGCTGCCGCGCACGACGAGGCGCGTCGGCAGGATCTCGACGACGGGGACGTGCTCTGCGCCGAAGCGAATGGCATGGACGAGCTGGAGGGCCGCGCGGCGGCCCTTGTGACGGATCGGCTGGTGGACGGTGGTGAGGCGCGGCGTGGTCCACGACGCGGCGGGGATGTCGTCGTACCCGACGATCGAGAGTTCGTCCGGGATCGAGACTCCGGCGTCCGTGGCGGCAGCCATCACGCCGATGGCGGTCACGTCCGACATCGTCATGACCGCCGTTGGCATCGTCCCGGCCGCAGCGAGCTCCGCGAAGATCGCGCGGCCGCCCTCCTCGCTCACTCCGCCGGTCAGCACGCGAAGCCGAGTGGTGCCGTCGGGCGACCGATCGGCCTGCGGCGCCAGGCCGAATCCCTTCCGGATGCCCGCGAGGCGACGCGCAGAGATGCCGTGGTGCTCGTCGACCGGCGAATCGGGGTGCTGGGCGATGAGGACGACAGCCACGTCGCGGTGGCCGAGCGCGTGGAGGTGCTCCGCCGCCTGGCCCGCCCCGAGCGCGTCGTCGAGGGCGATCACGTCGACGCCCTCCCACTCCTCGACGTCGAGGCCGACGAGCGGCGTTCCCGACCGGCGAACCTTCTCGAGCTCGGGATGGTTTGCGACGAGGCCCAGGAGGATGAGGCCGTCCACCAGGGCCGAGTCGACGGCGCGCGCGATGGACCCGCCCACCGGCGGCACGATGACGACGGCGATTCCCTCCTGGTCGCACACGTCGCCGATGCCTCGTATGAGCTCGGGGAGGAACGGGTTGGCGAAGATGTCGTGGGTGGACTGCGGGACGACGAGGCCGATCTGGTCCGTGCGGCGGGATGTCAGGCGCCGCGCGATCGGTGAGGGCCGGTACCCGAGCTCGGTGGCCGAGGCGAGAATCCGCTCCCGCGTCGCGGCGTTGAGGTTGTCGGGCTGGTTGAACGCGAAGCTCACCGACGTCTTGCTCACGCCGGCATGCCGCGCCACGTCGTCGATGCGGGGTCGGGCCACACTCGCTCCCCAACTGGGCGCCGGCTGCCATGCGGCTGCCGCTCGCCTCGTTCCAAACCGGTTTAGTGAACCGGTTTAGTAACGGCACCATAGAGGCGGCTGCCTCGACCTGTCAAGGCCCTCGTGGCCCTGTTGCGCTATTCCGCAGGGAATGGATCAGCGAACCAAGCGCCGGCGACGACCGGTCCGCCTCCCCCCGGTCGGCGTTCCAGTCACCGCGTGACTCATCCGAAGGAGAGGAGGCCGACGCTCGACCAGCCGAACCTCCCGCCGACCGCCCGATCTCCCATCCATTCCCAGCGGAATAAGCCAGCCGTAAGCCCGGGGTGAGCGGGTGGGAGCGATGCTCCCGGGGTGGTTACGCGGGAGAGCCGAGCAGAGCGTGGACGGCAGCGTGGCATCCGGCTGCGTGCCGACGTGGGACGTCGGTTTCGGCTGGCACGGCGCTCGGCGGGGCTCAGCCAGGCATCGGCGGCTCGGCTCGTTGGGACGTCGCAGGCGTCGATCAGCCGCATCGAGCGTGGAAGGCGCAACGCCGACCTCGTGCTGCTCGCGATGATCGGCAGCGTCGTCGGCCTCGACCTGGTCGTCAATGTCTATCCCGGCGGTAGTCCGGTACGCGACGCCGGGCATGCGAGGCTCACCCGTCGGCTGCAGCTGGTTCTGCCGGATCATTTCCAGTGGCGCACAGAACAGCTGCTGCCAATCCCCGGCGATCAGCGCAGCATCGACGCGGTGATCGTCCATCCGGCACTGCGGACGGCGTTTGAGATCGAGACCCGCCTGATGGACGCACAGGATCTGGCCCGTCGTGCGCTCCGCAAACAGCGCGACGCAGACCTGGCTTGCATGCTCCTCGTCTTCGCCGATACGGCCGCGAACCGCCGCGCAGTGGCCGCCGCTGAGGCGACGCTTCGCCCGGCCTTCCCGCTCGACCGCCGCGCCGTCCTTGGCAGACTCCGCGTCGGACGCAGCCCCGAGGCCAACGGCATTCTCTTCGTCTGACCTGGGTGGGCGCCGACCGCCAGTCCGCTATTCCACACGGACTGGATCAGCGGCGGAACAGGCGGGAGGAGGGAGTCTGCGCCTCGCCGATCGACACTTCAGTCACGGCAGGACTCAAACGAAGGAGGAGCGACTCGGCGATGCCTCGCCCAGCCACCCCCCGACCGCCCGATCTCCCATCCATTCCCAGCGGAATAGCCGCGGGAAAGCCACGCGTTGTAGGGTACGGAGCCGATGTCCGAAGCCGACCGCACGCACCCATCAATGCCGCTCTCCGTGCGGCTGTGGTTCGGCTGGGCATTCGTGCTGCTCGCCATGACGGGGCTGCTCCTGGGCCGCATTGTCGAGTTCATCGACTTCAGCGAGCGTGCACCGTTCAGCCTCCTCGGCATCTTCATGATGGTGGAGCTGGCCCTGGTCCTGTTCGGCACCACGGTCGCCCTCCAGCGCAAGCGGATCGCGCATCGCTTCGCGATCGGCATCGCGCTTCTTGCGGTGCCGGTCCTCGCGGGCCTGCCGCCCGCGCTCCTCGACTTCCCGCCGACGGCCGCCAACGGCTGGTACGCGCTCACCGTGCCGATCGGAGCGATCATCAGCGTCGTCCTCCTCGCGGGCCTGCTCCGGACGCCCGCGCGCGCCTGGTTCAGCGAGGACTGATAATCGCGGGGTGAAGCTGATCGCCTTCGCGCGGAACGCCGGCGACCGGCGCCTGGGCGTGCTCGACGGGGACCTCATCGTCGACATCACCGATTCGCACGGTGACGATCCCCTGGCCGCGGACCTCGCGCGGCTCGACCTCGCCGGTGCTCCCCGAGAGGAGGCGAGCGGAGTGCGCGTGCTGGCGCCCATCCCGCGGCCGGGGAAGCTCATCTGCGTCGGCCTCAACTACCACGACCACTGCCGGGAGCAGGGCATCGAGCCACCCGCCTACCCGATGCTCTTCAGCAAGTTCGCGAATGCGGTGGCCAACCCTGGCGACACGGTGGTGCGGCCTCGCGCGACCGAGAAGCTCGACCTTGAATGTGAGCTCGCCGTCGTCATCGGTAGCCGAGCGAAGTCCATCGGCCCTGGGGAGGCGCTCGAGTGCGTCTTCGGCTACACGATCCTCAACGACGTGACGATGCGCGACCTCCAGCGCGAGGACAGGCAGTGGCTGCGGGCGAAGGGCTCGGACGGCTTCGCGCCGATGGGCCCGGTTATCGTCACCCGCGATGAGATCGGTGACCCGCAGCGGCTGCGGGTGCGGTCAAGCGTCAACGGGGAGACCTGGCAGGACTCCACGACGGCCGAGATGGTCTTCGACGTCGCCACGATCGTGGCGTTCGTGTCGCGCACGATCACGCTGGAGCCGGGCGACGTCATCGCCACGGGGACGCCCGCCGGAGTGGGGCACTACCAGTCTCCGCCGCGCTACCTCGCCGATGGGGACCTGATGCGCTGCGAGATCGAGGGCATCGGCGTCCTCGAGAACCGTGTCGTGGACGAGGTCCCGAGGACTGACGACCACGAGGCCGCCGCGGGCGTCGCGGAGCTGCTCGGGCTCACGCGATGACCGCGGGCGTGGGCGCGCCGCCGCGAACCATGCGCGCGCTGGCGAAGACCCGCCCCGCGCCGGGAGCGGAGCTCATCGAGCGGCCGGTGCCGACGCCGGGCGATGGGGAGGTGCTGCTGAAGGTGGAGGCGGCGAGCATCTGCGGCACGGACTACCACCTCTACCGCTGGGACAAGTGGGCGCAGGACGTGATGACGCCGCCCACCATCCTCGGCCACGAGCTGGCGGGAACGGTGGTGGCCTCCGGTGCGGGCGTGAGCCGCGTGCGTGAGGGAGACCTGGTGGGGGTCGAGTCGCATCTCGTCGACTGGACGTGCAGCGTGTGCCTGCGCGGCGACCCACACCTGTGCCGCAACCTGCGGGTCATCGGCGCGCACGTCGACGGCGGGTTCGCCGAGTACGTCGTCATCCCCGAGACGAACGCCATCGAGTCGAACGGGCTCGACCCCGCGGTGGTCGCCCTCCAGGAGCCGATGGGGAACGCCGTGCACGCCGCGTTCGTGGAGCCCATCGAGGGGCGCACGGTGGCGGTGACGGGGTGCGGGCCGATCGGCCTGTGCGCGGTGGGCATCGCCAAGGCCGCGGGAGCCGCGCTGGTGGTGGCCACCGACACGGAGGCCTATCGGCTCGAGCTGGCGCGAAGCATGGGAGCCGATGTCGCACTCGATGCCAGCCAGCCGGACACCCTCGAGCGCGTGAGCGAACTCACCGGCGGCGACGGTGTCGACGTCGTGCTGGAGATGAGCGGCGCGGCGCCGGCCCTGGACCAGGCGCTCGGGATGGTGACGCGCGGTGGCCGTATCAGCCTGCTCGGCATCTTCTCCGAGCCCGTTCGGGTCGACCTCTCGGAGCGCGTGATCCAGCAGGGGATCCGGCTGTACGGGATCTACGGGAGGCGGATGTACGACACTTGGGAGCGGACGCAGTCTCTGCTGCGGTCAGGCGCCCTCGACGTCACGCCGATCATCACCCACCGGTTCGACCTGGCGGACTGGGAGCGAGGCTTCGAGCTGATCGAGTCGCGTCACGCCGGGAAGGTCGTGCTCATCCCGTAGCGGGAGTGGTGGCGGACCCTAGGGATTGCAGAGCGAGCTGGACATGCTCAGCGTCCCGGCGCCGGTGCACGCCGCGTCCAGCCGCAGGATGCCGTTCCCCTCGCGCTCGCCGGGATACTGCTGAATCATTCGCGTGCCACCGGAGTAGGTCACTGTCCAGGCCACGATGCGGCCGGCATTGCCCTGGCCCGCCGACCCACCGCTGAAGGTCACGTGGTCGGTCGGCGCGTACTGGACGCCGGCGAGGTAGAGCGATCCGCCGCCTGCCATGCTCAGCGCCCGGTTGCCGTTGTCGTTGCAGGCGGCCGGGTACGGTGTGACAGGAACGCAGTTCGCGTCCTTCTGGACCATCAGCGTGAGCACGAGGTTGAGCTCCCCACCGGTCTCGACCGGCACGCCGTTGATGGCGAGTGCCGCGGTGGCCTCGGCCCCCGTCCCGCCCGCGAAGCGTTCGCCGGCGTTGAGCGCGAAGACCTCGGCATTGTTCGCGTCGAGCCTTCCCGATTGGCTCTCGGTGAACACGAGCGCCACGCCCGGCGATCCGGCCTGGTAGCCGCCGATCGCCACGCTGCGCACGCGGAGGCCGGCGTCGAAGAAGTAGACGCCCGGCGCGAAGAGGATCATGTCCTGGGTCGACGCGACCGGCATGAAGGTGTAGATCCCCGGCTTCAGGCACTGGATCTTCGTCACGTCGGGCAGCGCGCTGATCGCCACGCCGCCCCACTTGTACAGCGTCGGAACGCCGGCGCGCAGCGTGTTGCACTGCGCGTCGGTCATGCGCGCGGCGGCGAGGTTCGCGAACGTCGGCGCTCCCACGCGCGTCGGATAGGCATGGTTCGGGTCGGTGATGAGGTTGACGAGCTTCTTCGCGGGTGGCGGCTGCGTCCACGCCGGGACCGCATCGTAGTGGTGGGCCTTGTATCCCTCGTCGATCGTCACTGTGGCTCCACCGGTGAGCACCATGTTCGTGTTCGTCCCGATGTCTCCGATGGACACGTGCAGCAGCGTGCCGCTGCCGTTGAGCGAGACGTCGTTTGCGTTCGTCGTGCTGCCGACGATCGGGGGGCGCAGCGTGAGCACCGCGAAGTCCGCGCTGTAGGTGATCGTCGCCACCGACGTCTTCCGCACGGCCCAGCTGTCGCGGCCGAAGAGCCCCGCGAAGAAGGTGGGCACGCCGCTCGCGACCTCCACCATGATCGATCGCTCGATCTCGCAGGTCCGGCAGGCCGCGGACGGAGTCAGCACCGATCCGGTGAAGTCGGTTCCGGGAAACGCGCAGTTACGGACGTCCGCGGCGTAGCCCATCTTCCCGTCGCCATCGAGATCGCTCGCGGGTGCGCCTCCCACCGCGCAGGTCGGCATGGCGGTGGCGCCGGTGCGATCCTTGATCTGCTGCATCGCGGCGTACCGAGCCTCCTCGCGGGCAGCGGAGTTGATTCCGCGCAGGCCGTAGATCTGCATCTCCTGCGCGCCGGCGAGGGCCGCCGCGTCCGCGATCGAGCGGTGGTTCTGCTGCGCATTCCACAGCATTCCGACGTCGACGACGAGGGCCGAGAAGCCCAGCAGCACGGTCAGGGCGGCGGCCACCATGACGAAGACCTGGCCCTTCTCGGAACCATCTCGGCGGCGGCGAAGGACGGTCACGCGGGAGCCGGCTCCATCCGGAACTGGACCTCGGAGCGCAGGGTCCAGGTGTTGCCGAACCCTGGCAGGAACACCGGCACGTTGTGCCTCAGCTCGAAGGTGAGGTTGAAGACGTCACGGTTGTCGTCAGGCGGACAGGGCGTCGCGGCGCCGCCCGGGGTTGCGTCGATCCAGGTCGGGCCGGCCGAGATGGTGATCGGGTTCGAGGCTGCCCATCCGAAGAGCGTGGACCTCGCCGCGATCGCGTTCGCCTGCGAGGCGATGTTGACGATTGCCGGGTCGCAGCTCTCCTGCGAGACGGCCCAGCGGCCGGTGTCGCGGGCGACCTGGGTGAGCGTGATCTGCGCCCAGAACAACAGCCCGAACTGCATGACCCCGGTGAGGATCAGCACGAGCAGCGGCAGCACCAGGGCGAACTCGACGAGCGCCTGGCCGCGCGAGTGGCGATTGCGAGATGAGCGGAGGCGAAGAAGATTCAATGTGGTCCCAGTCACGGAGTTGTGCCTCGGGGCTTGCGAGGTACGTCCGAATCTAGGCCGGTGATCGCTCCGATCAACCGTACTTTCGTTTCCGGGGCATCCGCCCTCCGGTAGCCGGGCGCACTATCCTGTCCCCGCCTTCCCCCTGGAGAACGGCCGATGACGACCGCTCGGAGCCGCGCGCCACTCGCCTTCCTGGACGCCGAGATCGACGAGCTGCGGCAGAAGGGCCTCTATCGCCGCCTCCGCGTCGTGCAGAGCGAGCAGCGGAGCCGATGCGTCATCGATGGCCGCGAGGTGATCATGCTCTCGAGCAACAATTACCTTGGGCTGAACACGCACCCGCGCCTCCGGCAGGCCGCGATCGATGCCGTCGAGCGCTACGGCGCCGGCAGCGGCGCGGTCCGCACGATCGCCGGCACGATGAGCCTGCACGAGGAGCTCGAGGCGCGGCTCGCCGAGTTCAAGCACGTCGAGGCCGTCCTGACCTTCCAGTCCGGCTTCACCGCCAACACCGGCGTCATCCCGATCCTCGCGCCGGAGGGCGCGGTGATCGTCAGCGATGCGCTGAACCACGCCAGCATCATCGACGGCATCCGCCTCACGAAGGCCGAGCGCAAGATCT
>JBDTWT010000031.1:0-12872 GCA_040006555.1 Chloroflexota bacterium | reverse complement strand
TACCACAGGTCGGTCACCAGCAGGCCGCGCTGGATATCGCCCACGAGGTCGCTCTCGGCGCGCGCCCCCGGCTCGAGGACGAGGTTCGAAGGGATCGCGCCCCACGAGCCGGCGCCCTCGACCGCGTGGCCGGTCGACTCGGTGCCGAGGGCCTTCGCGGTGCGCCGGTCGTGGACGAGGCCGACGGTCACACCGTCACGCACCAGCTCGACGCGCCGCTTCGGCGTTCCCTCGGCGTCGAACGGCACGCCGACGGTCATCGGATGCGCGACGTCGTCGAACAGGGTGATCGCGGTGTCGAACTGCGCTTCGCCGATGCTCGCGAAGGAGCGGCCCTCGTCGACCGCGCGGCCGTTGAATCCGTACACGGACAGGAAGGTGAGCACGTTGGCGACGCAGGACGGCGACAGGACGACTTCGTAGCGACCCGGCTCGAGGTCGGTGGGGTCAGCGGACTCACGGGCGCGCCGGGTGGCGGTCTCGCCGGCCGCCGAGCCATCGAGATCCGCGAGCCGCACGGAGACGGCGCGCGCGCTGCCGTCGGAGGTGGGGGTGCGAGCGATCCCATCCAGGGCCGCGGTCGTCGTGCGGCCACTCACCCGCTGGCCGGCCGAGTTGGCGAACGCGACGGTGATCCCCTCGGTGGAGCAGAAGCCGGCCGTCTCGAGTCCGCCGGCCGCCGCCACGAAGGACCCGACGCGCTCGGCTCGGGCACCGGGGTCCGCCGAAGAGGTGGCCTCGTCCCAGTGCTCGACCGTGGGCGCGGAAGCGGCCGGCGCCAGGCCGGGCCAGCCGGGATCGGGCGGGCGCAGGCGCGCGGCCTCGGTCGCGGAGCGGACGAGCCGGTCGAGCGCGTCGTCATCGGTCTGGTTGCCGAAGGCCTCCGCGACGTGCCCGTCGAGCGCGACGCGCAGGTGGATGCGGCGGACCGCATCGGCGACGTTCTGGTGAATGAAGCTGGTGGCGAAGCGCGTGAGCGCATCGGTGCCCGAGGCGGCGGTGACCTCGGCCTCCGCATCGGCCCCGAGGCGGGCCAGGACTCGGTCGCAGGCGTCGAGCAGCTGGTCCGCGCTCAACCGCGGACTCCGACGCGGACGCCGCGGAACCGGCACGGGACGGCCGGGTGGCCGGTGTGGCCGATCTGCTGCGGCTGCCCCTTCCCGCAGTTCGGGGTGCCCCAGAACGTCCACTCGCTCTCGTTGCCGAGCATGTCCAGGCTGCCCCAGAAGCGCGGGCCGATCCCCGTGTAGGTCGGGTTGCGCAGCATTCGGCCCCGCTTCCCGTTCTTGATCTCCCAGCCGATCTCGCAGCCGAACTGGAAGTTCAGCCGCTTGTCGTCGATCGACCACGAGCGGTTGGTGTCCATCAGGATCCCGTCGTCGGTCGCGGCGATCATGTCCTCGAGACTGCTCTCGCCGGGGAGGAGGCCGACGTTCGTCATGCGCACCATCGGGAGGCGGTTGTAGCCATCGCCGCGCACGGCGCCGCCGGACGACTTCAGGCCCGCGAGCGCCGCGGAGTCGCGGCCGGACAGCGCCCCGACCCAGATCCCATCGCGCACGATGTCGACCGGATGCGCCGGCGTCCCCTCGTCGTCGTAGCCGAAGCTGCCGAGGGAGCCCGGGAGCGTCGCGTCGGCCGTCACGTTCATCAATTCCGAGCCGAACCGCAGCGAGCCGAGCTGCGCGAGGTCCAGCCAGGACGTGCCGGCGAATGCCGCCTCCCAGCCGAGGATGCGGTCGAGCTCCACGGCGTGGCCAACCGACTCGTGGATCTGAAGCGCCATCTGCTCGGAGCCGATGATGAGGTCGGTCGCGTCCAGGCTCGGGCACTCGGGCGCGGTGAGCAGCGCGCGCGCCTCCTCCGCGATGCGCGCCGCGTCGCCCTCGAGATCGACCTCGCGCACCAGCTCCCAGCCGCGCGTGCCGTACTGGCCGCGGATGCCGGGATAGCTGCGGCGCTGGGTCTCCCCCTCACCGATGGCGGTGGCGTCCATGTGTGCGCCGCACTCCACGATGTGCTGGTCGATCCGGTGCCCCTCGGAGCTCACCAGCCACTTCCGCGTGTCCCATGCGTCGTAGCCGGCCAGCGCGATGACCGCGCCGCCCTCGCGCATGGTCCGCGTCACCGAGGCCAGCAGCTCCGCCTTGTCGCCCAGCGGGACGCCGAACGGATCCTCCTCCACGACGTTCGACCAGCTGTCCTGTCGGACCTCCACGGGCGTGAGCTCGAGCGCCTTCCCGGGGACCGATGCGGAAGCCTTCGCGATGGCCGCGGCCTCTCGACCGGCACCGGCCGCCGCATCGCGTGTCAGGTCCGCGGTCGAGCAGAACCCCCAGCCAGAGCCGATGAGCGCCCGGACGCCGATGCCGACGGATGCGTCCTGCATGAGCTCCTCGACCTCGCCGTTGCGGGCGCCCATGGATTCGGTTCGCCGATCCATGACGCGGGCGTCCGCGTACCTGGCGCCGGCGGCGAGCGCCGCCTCGACGGCGGCCTCGGCAAGCTCAAACACCATGCAAGGTTAGCGCGGCCATCTCAGTCGGTCCTCCCCGGGCCTGCGGCAACGCCGCCGCCCGCCCGATGCGCTGCATCCGCTCGCTCCACCGGCTCCTCCCAGGTGATCTCGGTGGTCCGGGCAGGTGGAAACTCCCCGTCGGGAGGGACGATCCCCTCCTCGGCCTCCAGCGGGATGCCGATCTGCGCCACGAGGTAGCGCCCCGCCAGGCGGCGCGCCTCGCGGTCGAGGGCGAAGCCGGCCTTCGCGCGGTGGAACGTGACGGTGATGTCGGCCACGACCACGGGCGTGGAGCGCGAGCCGCCGGTGAGGTCGATCCGCGTCGGCGTGTCGACCGCGAGCACCGAGCACGGGCGACCCGCGGCACGGGCGTGCGTCCGCGTGGCGTTCAGGAGGTCGACCGCCGTCGAGATCGGCTCGCGCAGCGGCCCGGACGCGCCGGAGCCGAGCAGCGCGTCGACGAGCAGGGTCGCGTCGGCGATGCGCTCGCGGAGCCGCAGGAGCATCTCGGGCGTCGGCGCCACGAACAGCTCGAGCGACCCCGCGGAGGCCATGGCCTGGAGCACGGCCCAGTTGTGGGTCGCGGCCGCGCCGGACGGGGCGCTGGCGTCGCCGACGAGGACGGCGAGGACCGCGCGGCCGGTGGCGGCAAGGCGACGCGCCACCACGAAGCCGTCGCCGCCGTTGTTGCCCGGGCCACACAGGATCACGGTGAGTGGTGGCCGCACCAGCGGGCCCGCGGGTCCGCGGACGCCCTCGGCCAGGCGCCCGAGCTCCACGTGCGCGACGTCCGCGACTGCGGCTCCGGCCGACTCCATGAGCGCATCGGCCGTCAGTCCCAGGCGCAGGGCGGCCTCGTCGATGCGCGCCATCTCATCGCCGCCGATGAGTACCGGGACGCCGCGCACCGGCCGCGCGGCGGAATCGGTCACGAAGGCTCAGAGGCCTCGCAGGTAGGCGACGATCGAGTCGATCTGCTCGGGCGACAGCTGCTCGCCGAACACGGGCATTCCCATTCGGTCGATGCCCCCCGTCTCGGGCGTGGTCCCGTCGATCCACAGCGCGATCCAGTCGTCCGGGTGATCTGTGGCCAGCTGCTGGAGGTTCTCGCTGACCGGACCGTCGGCGACGCCCAGCAGGCTCGGGAAGGCACCCTGCCCGCTGAGCTCCGCTCCGTGGCAGCCCTGGCAACCGGCTTCCGACACGAGGGCCGCGCCGACCGCCGGATCGGGCTCACCGGATGGGCCGGCCACGGGGGCACTGGCACCGGGGATCGCAAACGGTGGGTTGTCGCCGGCAAGGTTCGAGAGGAAGTACACGCCGCCGACGAGGAACAGGAAGACGGTGAGTCCGAGCGCCCAGCCCGGGAGCCCGCGATCGCGCGCCTCGATGGGCGTGTAGGGCGGCGGTGCCATCGGCTAGTGGGCCGCCGCAGCCGGTGCGATCTGGCCCGGCACGACGTACTCCTCGGGCTCGGCGGTCGTGTAGAGCAGGAAGAGGTTCACGACGTGCGCCAGGCCCGCGAGGGCCGCAAGGCCGAATCCCAGGAACGCGGCGACCCGGTAGGGCAGGAGACCGGCGGTCATCTGGTCCGGAGCCGTCGCCGACTGGATGAAGGAGGCCTCGGCGAGCCCTCCACCCAGCAGCGCCACCCCGGCGATGGTCGCGCCACCGAAGGCCAGCCAGAGCTGCGCGCTCGAGACCGCGTTCGCGCGCCAGGCGCGGCGCAGGATGCGGGGGAGCGCGTGATCGGCCAGGGCAAAGGCCGCGAAGGTGAATGCCCCGTACGCGGTCCACACCATCAGCCCAAGCTCCCAGTCGGTCCTGCGCACGAACATGTCGACCGAACGCAGGGAGGCGATGGCATCGAGCAGGCCCGTGGCCAGCAGGAATGCGACGGAGATGAGCGCCAGGGACGCGGTGCCCGCGCCGAACAGCAGCATCCATCGGCCCTGCATGGTCATCACGAGGTTGATCACCGTCAGCGCCACGGGCACCAGGAGCAGCATCGTCGCAGCGGCGCCGATGGTCGTGACCCACAACGGGATGCTCGTGTCGATCAGCTCCCCGATGCCGGTGAGCGGCGCGAGCGCGAGCCACGTGAGGAAGGCGAGGATCCCGAGCCCGGCCGATGCGATCCGCAGCCCGACCGCCCTCGGGACGACGTAATGCAGCACCGCGAAGGTCATGCCCAGCAGCCACATCGCCGGCAGAGCCCGCTCGATGTAGGCCGATCCGAGCGCGACGGCGAGCTCGGGAATCTCGAGGAAGACGTCGAGCAGGCCCACGAGCGCGTCGAGCCCGACCAGGCCTGTCAGCCCCAGCAGGGCGACGCCGGCAAACCAGGTGCTGACGTACGCCCGGAGCAGCGCAGGCACGGCGGTGAGGAGGAACGCGACGGTGACGAGCGTCGCGCCGAACGCCAGGCCGCCGTCGAAGAGCCAGAACATCGCGGTCAACGGCGAGTGAGGACCGAGGTCGAAGACGTAGAGGGAGGCGATACCGCCCATCAGCGACATGTTCCAGACCACCACCGCGAACACCAGGAGCGGCTCGAGCGCGAGGCGCCGGGCGGTGAGGCGTGGGGTCATGAAGCAGACCGCGGCGAAGCCGGCGTTGGACAGCCAGCCGAAGACCGTCGCGTCCACGAAGGCGTAGCCGATGCGCCTCGCGTCGACCTGGAAGGCCCACTCGAAGACCGGGAGGGGGTAGCTGAACTCGAAGGTGATGAGCCGCATCCCCAGCGCCAGCGCGCCGAGCCCGCCGGCAAGGGCCAGCCACAGCGCTGCGGCAACCAGGAAGCCGGTCGCGGCGCTGTCGGGCCTGCTGGGGATCAGCGACCGGCGACGCCGTGGCGGCTGGTCGTATGGGCGCAACTTCTTTGGGTTCACCGCCGGTCGGCCGGTCATGTATCGCGGAGCCTCGCTCGTGGCTGAGTGGGCGTCGCGCATTGTAACGGCTAACGAAAGGGCCGCCCTCGGGGAGCGGCCCTGCGCTGTCGGTGTTGGTTGCGGGGGACGGATTCGAACCGCCGACCTTCGGGTTATGAGTCCGGTGCACTAGCTCCCGCCACGTCCTCCAGTGTCCCTGTCCGTAGCGTCCCGTGCTCATGGGGGGGCCAGCGGGCCGCCGGTTCTCCCGGCTGGTCCCCGCCCATCATCAGGAGTCCGTGAGCATTCGGTGCGCAGCGGCGACCGTCACTCGGCCTTCTGATCGCGGACGTAGTGGAGCGTCAAGTGGTCACCCCAATCGGTCGGCCGATCCTCGAGCAGTGGAGCGGTCAGGTCACGGACTGATGGCACGTGCAGCCGCCTCGCCTCCGGCCGATCCTCCAGGCCCCGGCCTCGAAATAGAGCTCCGCCTCGCCTCCGGCCTGCGTGGTCATGGTCATGGTGTCCTCATGCGCCGTTACAACGGGCGGGACGGCCCCTCCTCGGTGTCCCGGCGGTTTGGACGTGCATACGCCTCCCGGCGGCCCATGTCGGCGTGCAGGCGTCGCCCCCGGTGCTCCAGCTCCAGGAAGGTCACGAAGGCCCGCGCCGGGTAGGTCGTGCCCTCCGCGTGCTCGTCGTATTCGTCGGCGTAGCGAGCCAGGAGCTCCAGGCTCAGCGCCCCATCGTGGAGGAGTGGCAGCGGCCGCGGTGCCTCGGACGTGTGCCGGTCACGTCGGGCCGGGTGCGAGGCCAATCTAGCCCGACCCGACGTGACCCCGGCCACCGGCGGTGCCAGGGTGGCCCGCCGGTGGCCTGCTCATTCGCCCCCAGCCGCTCCAGCCGGCACGGGTGACGGTGCGGGCGCGGGCGCGCCGGACGCGGGCAGCTCGGCCTCGCGGCGCGCCATCCAGTCGCCCACCTCGGCTCGGATGGAGGTGGAGGCGCCGCCGATCCCAGCGTCCGCGAGCTCTCGCGTGAGCTGGCGCTCAAGAGAGTCGGCCAGGCTGCCGATGATGCCCAGGTCCTCCATCGCCACCCGCTTGGCGGGGTCCGCCTGGTCGAGCGCCCGGCCAGTGGCATCGTCGGCCACCCCCAGGCCGATGGCGGCCCGGTGGAGTCGCCGCGCCAGGGCCACGGCACCCGCCTCGAGAGCCACAGCGGCATCGGCCGCGACATGCTGCCGCTCCTGGCGCGTGGCCTGTCCGTACTGCGCGACGATGAGGCTGGCCTCTGCCAGGTCGGCCGCGCTGAGCGGCGTGCCCTCGATCCCGCGCCGGCGCGCGTCTCGGGCCAGCGGCGCCGTCGCCTTCTCCAGGTCCGCGCGGGCCTTCGCGTTCGCCGTTTCGATGGCCGCGAGCAGCCGGAGCCGCTCCTTCCTGGCGTAGTCCGCCGGGAGCTTCTCAGCGGCCTCACCCGTCACGCCGCCGAGCTGGCGGATGAGGTCGCCCACCTCTTCGGTGCGGCGCTCCGCGATGCGGTCCGCCGCCTCGGCGATTGCCCTTCGTGCCTCTGGGTCCATTGTTCCGTCCTCCATGTAGGGCGAGCGCCGGCCGGCCAGGATGGCCGCCAGGTAGCCCGCGCGTTCGATTCGACCCCCGGCCGCCTCGCCCCAGGCGACCTCGTTGGCCTCCCGTTGCGCCCGGTCCCGGCGGGTCAACTTCGCGTTTCGCTCCGCCCGTAGCGAGCGGTCGGCTCCACGCCTCCACCACGACGAGCTCATGCGCCGGCCTCCATCCCGAGCTCGTGGCGGCACGCCTCCCGCAGCGCGCGCATCAGCGAGCCCTCCCGCTCGTCGGGGTCCGGGATGCTCAGCGCCACGGCCGTTACAACCTCCGGGTGGAGGGTCAGCTCTCCGAGGCCGATCCAGTCGCAGGCCGCGTCGAGCAGCAGCCCGCCATCCACCTGGACACGGGCGCCATCCGGCATCCGCAGCGGCACGTATTCCACCAGCTCGCGGGCCATCAGTACGGCTCCGGGCACAGCGCCCGATGCTCGAAGCGGCGACCGTCGCGCCCGACGTAGCGCGGCTCGCCCTGGCCGCGGTGCCAGCAGCTCAACGCCAGCGCCAGCACCAGGTCGTCGTGGTCGCCCTCGCGCAGCGCCTCGTACTTGTCGTTGCCGGCGGCGGTCAGCTTGGCGCGGAACGCGAGCAGCTCCCGCTCCAGCACGTCGCCGAGCGGCAGACCCTCCGCGATGCGCAGCGCCCCAGTCTGGAGCAGCGCCTGGAGCCGGCTCACCAGGTCGCGCTTCGGGACATGCCAGCCGGTCGCCTCGAGCCCGGCGGTAATGGTGACGGCGACCGGGTAGCGGCGCAGCCGCCCGTCACGTCGAGCCGCGTGGAAGAGGTCCACGATCCCGCGCCCCACGCCGGTGGCGTCCATGACAAGCGTTGCATCCGCCAGCGAGGGCTCGGCCATCAGGTCCACCACGCGGTCCACGATCACCGGGTATGGCGTGCCGAGCTGCCACCGCTCGAGGTGCACCACGTCCCGCCGCTCACCCGTCCGCTCGCGAGGTCCCGAGGGCGCCGTGGTCAGCCGCTCGGTCACCACCAGGGCGGAGTAGTCGCGCGCCTGGCCCAGGTCCAGGCCGACGATGTGGACGGTCACGATGCACCTCCAGGGAGCGGGAAGAGCGGCCGCACCTCGGCCGTGAAGGCGGCGCGGACGTGATCCGTGCCGAAGAGCTGGTCCACCATCTCCGCGAAGACGCACGCGTATTCCTGGGCGTACCACCAGGCCCCGAGCGAGCGGCGCTCCTCCTCCAGGAACGCGGCGGTGATTCGGGGGCACTCGGCGGCTGTGATCCGCACGCGGTCCCAATGCGACCCGCCGTGCTGCCACGCCTCGTACCACCAGCCCCGCTTGCCCCACGGCGTGGACATGGCGACCAGCCGGCCACCGGACACGGCGAGCATCGGGCGCACGCTGGCCATCAGCTCGTCGGGGACACGGGCGGCCTCGTCCACGATGAGCAGCCGGACGCCGGAGTACCCGCGGATGGTGGCCTCAGTCCCCGGCAGGCTGACGATGCGCGACCCGTTCTCAAGCGCCAGGCTCAGCGCGTTCTCACCCTCCGATGCGACGGGCCGACCCAGGGCACGGTAGAACGCGAGGCCCTTCCGGTAGAGCTCGGCCGACTGGCGCTGCGATGGGCTCAGCAGCAGGACCAGGGACCCCGGCTCATAGACCGCGACGTGCACCGCGAGCAGCGCTGCCGTGGTGCTCTTGCCCACCTGTCGGGCGCAGTTCAGCAGGACGCGCGGCGACGAGCTGCGGAGGACGCCGGCCTGCCACGGGTCGGGCTCCATCCCCACCACGGGGGCCAGCGCCACGGGGTCCAATGCGCGGAGGAGGTCGGCGGCGAGGTTCATGACAGCTCGTCTGTCGCGTTGTAACCGGCCGCGCCGGTCAGGAGCAGCGGCGGCCGGGGTTCGATGCCAGACGGGGCGCTGAGGGCCGCCAGACGGGCGGCCACCGCTGAGCGCGCAGCAGGGAAGGTCGCCAGCGCCTCGAGCAACGCGGCACGTACCGCGAGCCACTCCGGGGAGGCCATGAGGTTGACCGTCACGGTGGGCTGATCGCGGAGCTCGCCGGTCAGCTTGCCCAGCAGTTCAGCGATCCCGCGCAGCTCCCGGATCGCGGCGAGCGAGAGCTGCCCCTGGCGTCCCGTCTCGGCCGCGTCGAGGATGCGTTCGGCCCGGCGGTAGAGGCCTTCGAGCCGATCGGCCAGCGTCTCGCCCCGCTCTTCCTCGCGCTGCTCCTGGAGGGCGACGATGGCCGGCGAGAGGTGACGGTTCCGGTGCCGGCGGATGGCCGTCTCCGAGACGCCGTATCGCGGGGCTATCCGTCGCATCGGCGCGCCGGAAACGAGCGCCGCGTCGATTGCGTCGCGGTCCGGCGACGAGCAGACGGTGCAGACTCGAGGCACCTCAGCGGCCCGCCCTTCGGGTTCGGGACCCCACGACGGCGAGGCGCGATCCACGCTCAGCGGATGCCTCCCGGAGGTCGAGCGATGGGCCTCTGTGCACGGAATGCGCACGGGCTGCGCCGCTTCGTGGAGAGGTGAGGCGGTTAGGCCGGTCGGTCCGGTTCACAGTGCCACCTCGCCTCGCTGTTCGAGGATGGCTCGCCAGTCGAGTCCCTCTCGCTCAGCCGACTCCCGCGTGGTGCGACGGATCAGCTCGCTGCGGCTGTTGAGCTTCCCCTCGTCGCCCGGCTGCCACTTCGCTCGCTCGGCTCCGTTCGCTCGCGCGTTCCCTCTTCTAGTTCCTTCCCGTTCACCTTCTAGTTCGGGGTGCGTGGTCCACCTAGCCTCGTTGCGCTGTGCACCTAGGTCGTTGCGCTGTGCACCTAGCTCTGCACCTAGGTCTAGGTGCGCGGTACCCCTAGCCCCTAGGTGCACGGTGCCCCTAGCCCCTGCCGGGTGGACGAGGTACCGATTCGCTGTCCGGTTGCGCCGCGCATCGGGGTCGCGGTGCACCGTGAGGTCGCCGGCCGCTTCGAGCTCACGCACCAGGCGCCATACCGTGGTGCGGTCGAGTCCCGTCAGCCGGACGAGCCGAGAGAGGGACGGCCAGGCGGGCGTCGAGCTGCTGCGGGCATGGAGCGCGATTGCCACCAGGACGAGCCGAGCCGTGGGCCGCGTGGCGTTCGCCCGCTCGAGCGCCTGCATCGCGAGGCGATCGCTCATGCCCCACCAGCGGGACGGCCTTCTGGCGTGTGCGTCGTCTCGCCATCGAAGAGCCGGAGCTGGACGGGACGGCGCCGCTCGAGGTCGCGCTGGTCGCGGAGGGCGCGAGCCTCTGCCACCGGCACCGTGCGCCGCCGCGGATCGGGGCGGCTCCGACGATGATCTATCGCGCCGAGGATCACGGGCGGTCCTCCGGCCGGTCCCCGAGCGGCCCCTGGAGGAACCGGGCGAGCGCGACCTTCGGGATGCGCAGCGAGCGCCCGATGCGGACGCTCCACACGTCGCCGGACGCCACCAGGCCGTACATCGCGTTCCTGCCGACGCGAGCGATGCGCGCCGCCTCCTGGACGGTCAGCACGTCCGGCGCCTCTTCGAGGTTCACGGCATCGGCCCGGCGTACCGATCGAGCTGGCGGGCGAGGTGGCGCAGCCCGAGGACGTGAGCGAGCCGCGCGAGCTGGCTGACCGAGAGGGAGCCGATGCCGCGCTCGGCTTTCGAGAGCTGGCTCGGGTCCACGTCGGCCAGGCGAGCCGCCTGACGGAGGGTCAGCCCTTGCGCCTCGCGCACCGCACGCAACGGCGGCACCCGGTGTGGCTCCTGTGGCGTATGGCCCACGTGTCCGACCTCGCTGCGCAGTTCCGTGTTGACGTAGCGAATCATCCGAGGTACCGTTCGCAAAGTCGAGGCATGCAAACGCAAAGTCGGAGCGTGAAATGGCGCGAGGCAAACGCACACCGCCGGACGTGCGGGAGGCGATCGAGCGGCTGGCCATCCGCGGATTCGCGGCGTCGGACATTGAGACGGAGCTCGGGAAGGACGACTCGCTCCGGGACCGGGTGCCGGAGCTGCGGACCATCCAGCTCATCGCTCGCCAGGTCCGCTCGCAGGACGCATCGGGGCGGTGGAGCATGGCCGAGGCCGGCGAGGGCGAGGCTCAGCACGTCCTCCCCGTCCTGGCCGCGCTACTCGAGGCGTCCGATGGAGCGCCCGACCATCGGCGCGTGGACACGATCACGAAGGCCGAGGCGCGGTGGATCGCGCGGCTCCGGGGCGCCGTCCCGAGTGTTGACCAACTCGACCCGATCAGCCTGTACCGCTACGCCCGGCGGTACGTCGCGGCTGAGACGGCAAAGGCCCCGACCGATGCGCTGGATCGCTCGTTCGCGCGGTTCACCTCCGGCGACAAGCGCGCCTCCGTCAGAGACAGCATCCGCGCCGCGATCGGCGCTTACCGGGAGGCTCCCCCGGAGCCCGCCGACAACCCGTTCGGGCAGCCGAAAGCAGCAGGAGACGACCGATGAGAGCAGGCAGAACCTACAAGCGATGCAGCCGGTGCGGGAAGGCCGTTACAACGCGGCGCTGTGGCGTCTGCGGGTCGGATCGGTTCTCGTGGACCTATCGCGTGGACGTTGCCCCGGAGGGCGCCCTGCGCGAGCAGCGGTCGAAGGGCGGGTTTGCGACGAAGGCCGCCGCGCTAGACGCCATGCACGGCCTCCAGTCGGCCGTGGCGTCGGGGACGCACATCGAGCCGTCGAGACGGACCGTGGCGGCGTACCTGGAGGAATGGCTGCCAGCGATCCGGCGCGAGGTCCGGGGCGGGACGTGGACGAGCTATGAGCTGCACGTCCGCGCTTACATCGTCCCGCACATCGGGAGGCTCCCGCTCCAACAGCTCACGCGCGCGGCGGTGAAGAGCCTGTACGCGACCCTCGCCGACAGCGGGCGGGTGCGCGGCGGCGGCCTGTCGCCGAAGGCCGTTCACAACACGCACCTCGTGCTGAGGAAGGCGCTCGCTGACGCGGTGGAGGATCGGGTCCTAGCGCACAACCCGGCAGACGGGGCGCATCGGCTCCCGACCGGACGACCCGAAATGCTGACCTGGGCGGCGGAGCAGCTCGATGCGTTCCTAGCGTCGGTCCGCCCGGATCGGTACTTCGCCCTCTGGCGACTCGCCGCCATGACCGGCATGCGGCGTGGTGAGGTGATCGGCCTCCGGTGGTCGGACGTGGACCTCGAGGCGGGCACCCTCCGCGTCCAGCAGCAGCGTGTCCGTGGCGCCGATGGGCTGACCTACGCGCCGCCCAAGACCGCCAAGGGCCGGCGCAACATCGGCCTCGACCCCGCGACCGTGGCGGCGGTGAGAGCGCATCGGGTCGCCCAGGTGCAGGAGCGGATCGCGTTCGGGCCGGGCTACGTAGACGGCGGGCTGGTGTTCGCTCGACCGGACGGTTCGGCGCTCGACCCCGACGTGGTGTCGCAGGCGTTCGAGCGGCACGCGCGACGGGCAGGGCTCCCGCGCATCCGGCTCCATGACCTCCGGCACACGCACGCCACGCTGGCGCTGTCCGCCGGCATCCACCCGAAGGTCGTGCAGGAGCGGCTAGGCCACTCGAGCGTGGCGCTGACGCTGGACGTTTACTCGCACGCCATCCCGGCGATGCAGGCCGACGCCGCGGACCGGATCGCGGCGCTCGTGGACGGGGTGGGCTGACGTGACCGCGCTGCGAGACGACAACCTGGCGCCCGTGCTGATCGGCCGCGTGGACAGCGTGCGGGGGCTGCTCGTGGTCCTGGGGGTCGAGGGCCGGCCGGTGGCGGATCAGCTCGAGGCCGTTGCAACGGCGGCGAGCCTGCCGGGCATGCGGGACCTCATGGAGCCGCTCCGCGCGGACCTCGAGCGGGCGGGCCTGGTCTAGCCGGTCGCGTCGGGGCGATCGGCTCCCATGCTC
>JBDTWT010000030.1:0-12939 GCA_040006555.1 Chloroflexota bacterium | reverse complement strand
ATTGCGACTTACGATGCCATCCTCGGAGCCATAGATCGGCAACGCGTACTTCTCGCGAAACTTCACGTGGCTCTTCACGCTGTCCGGCGACGCGCCGAAGACCTCCGCGTCGGTCGTCGTCACACGCGACCAGTTGTCCCGGAGGCTGCACGCCTGCTTCGTGCAGCCGGGCGTGTCGTCCTTCGGATAAAAGTAGAGGACGTAGCGCGAGCCCGCGAGCGATCGGCTGGAGACGGTCGAGCCGTCGTCGGCAGCCAGCTCGAACTCCGGAGCCGGGTCCCCGACGGCGAGGCGGGTCATCGGCGAGAGTCTAGCGCCGAGCCGCCCATCTCCTCGATCGCGACGAGCACCGGCGGCAGCTCCCTGGACTCGATTCGCGACGCCAATGCATCGGCGAATGCCTCGACTGCACCCACGGGGCCAGCGAGATCGTGGTCCGCGCCCTCGACGAGCTGGATCAGCGGGTCGTTGCCGGCCGCCCGAAGCACCTCGCCCAGCAGGCGCGTCTCGTCCGCATCGGCCCAGGCGTCGTCACTGCCGTGCGCGATGGCGACGTTGCGATGGAGCATGGTGACCAGCGCCAGCGGTGGCGTGCGAAACGCCTGCTCCCAGCCGGCGAGCTCCAGCGTGACGTCCCCTCCGCCGACCTGGATGGTCGTGCGAGGCTCGCGGCGCTCGACCCGCTCGATGAGCTCCTCCGAGAGCAGGTCGAGGGTAGCCACGATCGGATGCTCACGGTCCCGGCCAGAGCTCGCGCGGTGAGCGACCCCTCGACGGAGGACGTCGCGGAAGGACCTGGCCGATGGACCGATGAGCCCCACGGCGCCGACTGCCGGATCGCCGATCGCGACGCTGAGCGCGACGACCACCCCCTCGCCGTGGCCGACGATGGCCGTGCGGCGCAGGTCGAGCTCGCGGCGAGAGCGCATGGCGCCGATCGCGTCGCGCGCGTCGTCGATGCGCGTGAACAGGTCGGCGGCCTCCCAGGTCCCGTCCGACTCGCCGCAGCCCCGAGGGTCGTAGCGCAGGCTCGCGACGCCCCGCTCGGCAAGGGCCTCGGCCACCCGCAGCAGCGGGCCCTCGCCCGGCGAGCGCGGAGCGAACCAGGACGGGTGGCGCGCCCGGTCCCAGGACCCGTCGCGGTCGCGCGGCAGCCACGAGGGGACGAGCAGCGCCCACGGGAGCCGCCCCTCATCCAGCGCATCCGGCATGGTGAGCGTGGCGGCCAGCGACAGGTCGCCCGCCCGGAAGCGGAGATCCTCGAGGCGCGACATCGGGCCGATGGTACGCTCCGGCCGAGCCATGTCCGCTCCCGAGCGCCCTCCTCCTCCGGCCTTCGCGCCGCCGCCCGAACCAGTGGCATTCGTGCCTGATTCGCGTGCCGAGCTGCCCCCCGGCGCGGAGGTGGTGATCGTCGGCGGCGGCATGCTCGGGGCGTCGGCCGCGTACCACCTCGCACGGGCGGGCATCCGCCCCCTCGTCATCGAGGCCAACTCGCCGGCGAGCGGCGCATCCGGACGCAACGCCGGCATGGCGCTCGCGGGGCTTGGAGGCCACTTCCCGCGGGTGACCCGCCTCGTCCAGGAGGCCGGCGGACGCTCGATCCTCGACTACACGACGCGCTCGCTCGACATGCTCGAGGCGTGGGACGCGGAGCTTCCCGGCGGCATCGAGTGGGACCGCCACGGGTCGCTGGATCTCGCCACGGACGAGGCGGAGGAGGCGCACCTCGAGTCCGCGAGCGCCCTCAAGACCGCCGAGGGTCTCGACGTGCGTCTCGTGCGCGGGGACGACCTGCGCGAGCTCGCTCCGTCCGTGGCGCCCGACCAGGTTCGTGCCGCGGCGTGGACGACGCGGGACGCGACGCTCAACCCGTTCCGCCTCGTGTATGGGCTGCTGGACGCCACGCGGGCGATGGGCGGCACCGTCGTCACCGGCGTGCGCGTCGAGCGGCTGCTGGTCCGTGGCGGTCGCATGGCCGGCGTGTCCACGACCCACGGTGACGTCGAGTCGCCCGCGGTGCTTCTCGCGACGAACGCCTGGACCCCGGCGCTCGCGCCGCACCTCGGGGACAACCTCACGCCGATCCGCGAGACGGTCTGCGTGACGGAGATGCTCGGCGTCTCGATCGGTCGATTCGGCTACGAGACGAACCAGTGCAACGAGTACTGGCGTCAGATGCGGACGGGGGAGGTCGTCATCGGCGGCTATGCCGTCGCCGACGAGGGCATGGGCATCGGCTCGTACTCGATCCGGGTCCGCCCGCAGCTGCCCGCGCTCCTTGCCCGGCTGCTGGCCCGCCTGCACCCGGCGCTCGCCGACGCGCGGATCATCCGCTGCTGGGCTGGAACCCTCGACTTCGCGTCGCTCGAGATCCCGATGGCGGGCGCGCTCCCCGCCGAGGATGGCACCCTCCTGCCCGGCGGCTACATCGCGTGCGGGCTCACCGGCCACGGCCACCCGTATGCCCCGGTCCTCGGGATGCTGCTCGCCGAGCTCATCGCCGGCGGCGCGGCACGCACACTGTCGCTCGCGCCGTTCGACCCGCGCCGCTACGTCGGTCGGAGCCACGCGCCCACCTGGTTGGCTCCGTTCGAGGGCGTGCACGCCGTCCCTCGCTGAGTCAGCCGAGCAGCGGCCTCCACGTTCCGAGCGCGACGCTGACGCCGACCGCGCCCGCGGCGAGGACGACCGCGCCAACGAGCCATCCCCAGTCCTCGGGCCGCATGCGCTGGATCCTCGCCACGCTGCGGCATTCCCGCGCACCGAGGCCCCGGGCCTGCATCGCCCGGGACAGCCGCGTCGCGCGGCGCACGGCTCCGACGAGAAGCGCGAGCAGGAGGCCCGCGAAGAGCGAGGCGGCAGCGAGGGGCGAGCGGCCGGCGTCGACTCCACGGGCGCGGCGAGCCAGCGCGGCCGTCTGCCAATCCCGCGCGAGCGTGGGGATCAGCCTGATGGCCGCCAGGGTGCCGACCGCGAAGCGCGGCGAGACGCGCAGCTGCTGGATGAGGGCGTCGGCGATGTCGGTCGGCTGGCTCGTTGCCGTCGCCAGGATGCCCGCCAGGCCGATCGCGAGCAGCCGGACGGAGAGCCCCAGGCCGTCGAGCAGCGTCTCGGAGCCGATGCGGACCGGTCCAAGCTCCACGAGGGTCGCGCCTGCCTGCCCGGGAGCGAACAGCACGTTCGCGAGGCCGATGGAGATCGCCGTCAGACCGACGAGCCACGATCGCCGGACGAGCGCGAACGGGTCGAGGCCAGATGCCGGCACCAGCGCGATCAGCGCGGCGAGGATCACTGCCGCGGTGACCCCGTCGAGCGACGCGAGCAGCGCGACGAGCAGCACCAGCGCCGCGCCGAGCTTCGCGAGCGGGTTCGCCCGGGCGAGCGGCGCCGAGGGCCGTGGCTCGAGGGGCAGGAGGAGCCGCATCAGGCAGGCCCCGGCAGCCTGAGCACGCGATCGGCGACCGCGCCGACGAAGCTCTCGTCGTGGGTGACGAAGCAGACGCCGTGGCCCTCGTCGCGGAGGGCCGAGACGAGGGCGGCAAGCTCGGCCGAGCCCGCGGGATCCTGCCCGAACGTGGGCTCGTCGAGGACGAGGAGTGGCGGGGCCGTCGCGAGGGCCGTGGCGACCGACAGCCGCCGCTTCTCGCCGCCCGACAGGGTGAACGGGTTGGCCGCCGCCACGTGCGCGAGCTCGAGGCGCGCCAGCAGCTCGTCGGCTCGGGCGAACGCGACCGCCTCACCGAGGCCCGCCCGCTGCGGACCGAGCATGAGCTCCTCTCGGACCGTCCCCATCAGGAACTGGTGCTCGGGGTCCTGGAAGACGCTGCCAACATGGCGCACCAGCTCCCGGGCCGGCCACTCCGCGAGCCACTGGGACGCGCGGCCCGGCGCGAGCGCGTTGGTGGCGACCACGCGGCCCTCGCGAGGCCGGATGAGACCGCCGATGAGCAGCGCGAGCGTCGACTTGCCGCTGCCGTTCGGACCGGTGACCGCAAGCGCCTCGGATGCCAGCAGCTCGACGTCCATCGGGCCGACGGCGTCGGCCGAGGATCCCGGGTAACGGAACGACGCGCCATCGGCGATGAGGAGCTGTGCGCCGGGCACGGCGTCACTCGCTGCCCTCGGAGCGGAGGGCCTCGGAGCCCAGATGCGGGCCTCCGGGTGGGGCGCCGCGGCGTCGAGAAGGCGCTCGGGCGGGCCATCGGCCACGACCCCGCTCCCCGCGGCGATGATCACGACGCGGTCGACGAGCGTCAGCCACTCCTGAACGTGATGCTCGACGACGACGAGTGTCGCGTCGCGTCCCTCGAGCGCTTGTGCGAGCACGCCACGCAGCCGCTTGGCGCCATCGAGGTCAAGGTTCGCGGTGGGCTCGTCCAGGAGCAGCAGGCACGGCTCCAGGGCGAGGGTGCCCGCGAGCGCCAGCCGCTGGCGCTCGCCGCCGGAGAGCGCATCGGTGGAGCGCTCCGGACCGTAGGGGAAGTCGACTGCGTCCAGGGCGGCCTGCACCCGCCCGGGAATTTCCGCGGTCGGGACGCATCGGTTCTCGAGCCCGAAGGCAACGTCGTCGCCCGCGCGGCCCATGACCAGCTGCGACTCGGGGTCCTGGAAGAGCAGCCCCGTGCGGTCGAGCGCCTGCTGCGGGGGCAGCCCGTCCACGAGGAGCCGACCCTCGGTTTCGGTCGTCTCCGGATCGAGGAGACCCGCGAGCGCGGCGAGCAGCGTCGACTTGCCCGATCCGGAGCGGCCCAGGAGGAGGACGCGCTCCCCGGGCTCCACCCGCAGGTCCAGCCCACGCAGCGCCCACTCGCGGCGACCCGGGTGCCGCACCCCCCAGCCGCGTGCGTCGATCCCGACCGGCCTGCGCGAGATTGCGCCGGTGGCGGCCGCGCTCAGACCTCGCGTTGCTCGCGCCCCGCGGCGAAGTCGCCCAGCACGCCCGCGGCGACCAGCGCCCGCATCAGCATCCACCCGCCGACCCCGGCGATGAGGATCCCGCTGAGGACGGTCGCCGTGACGAAGGCCGCGCTGAACTCAGGCCCGACGTCAGGGAAGTAGATCACCAGGTCATGGATCGCGGCGCCGATGCCCGCGAGGGCGGCCCCGAGCACCGCCACCGGCAGCGTCCACCGACGGTAGAGGAAGATCGCGAACGCGAGCTCCGCCCCTCCACCCTGGATCGCGCCCGAGAGCAGGGTGTCGGCGCCCCACGGCGATCCGCCGACGAGGGTCGAGACCGCCGCCGACACGATTCCGGCGAACAGCGCCGCACCGGGCCTGCGGATGACGAGCGCGACGAGGACGCCGGGCAGCAGGTAGACGCCGTAGAGCACCGCCTGGGCGGCGGGAAACGCGGCGAAGAGCGGCGTTGCGGCGAGATACGTCGCGTTCCACGCCACCAGCGCGACGCCGAGCGCCGCGGAGACGGCGGCGGCCACCACGATGTCCACCAGGCGCCAGCCGCTCCGCCCCCTCGTGCCGGTCACTCGGAGAGACCCGCGAGCGCGGTCTCGATCACCAGCAGTACCCCTGTCTCGAGCGCCACGGATGCCGGGGCCGCCGCGACCTCGTTCGAGAGGCCGCGCGACCGGCCCATCGTGAGCGTGGCACCGGCGAGCGGCCACTTCAGGCCCTGGGTCGTCACCCCCTCGGCCTCGCCCCCCACCGGGAGGAGCGTGACGAGGTCGCCCGGTCTGCCCAGGAGCTCGCGCCGATCGCCGCCGTGCAGCGCGGTGACCCGGGCGGCGCCGCGCATTGCGGCGAGAGGGCGACCGGCGAATACCCGATCGGCCAGCAGCAGCAGGTTCGCGAGCTCGTGGTCCAGTCGCTGGCCGCCGGTCGCCCCGAGCAGCGTGACCTCGGTCGCCCCTGCAGCGAACGCCGCCTCGACCGCCAGCTCCGTGTCGGAGGCCTCCTTGTCGATCGGGTGGCGCTCCACGCGGGTCCCGCTCTGCGCGAGGCGCTCCACGAGCCCAGGGTCGACGGAGTCGAGGTCGCCGATGAGCAGCTGCGGGCGACGGCCGATGCGCTCGAGCGACTCGGCGCCGCCATCGGCGGCAATCGTGAGCTCGGCCGCGTCCACGTGCGCGGCATCGGCCGGAGCCAGCTCCCCTGCGGCGACCACCACGGCCTTCATCGGTGTTCCATCAGCCCTCGTGCGACGTTCAGTCCGGAAACGACGAGGGCGCGCCCGGTGAGGCTGACCTCCGGAACGCGCCGCGGCACGAGTGCATCGACTCCCTGCGCTGGCATGACCCAGATCAGGTTCCGAGGGTCTGCGGGCTCTGGTGCCCGCACTCTCAGCGCTGCTGCGCTCCCCTGTCGTCTCTTGAGTTGTGGGACGAGCCTAGCACGCGCCCTATCATCGGTCGATGCACCCGAACGTCTCGCGTGTCGTCGCGGCCGCCTCCGATGCCGGGCTCCAGATCGACGTCGAGCGCTTTCCGGAGGGGACGCGCACCGCGGCGGATGCCGCACGGGCGGTCGGCTGCGATGTCGCGCAGATCGTGAAATCGCTCGTCTTCATGGCCGATGCCTCGCCGATCCTGGCCCTTGCCTCAGGAGCCAACCGGGTCGACGCGCACCGGCTGGGGGAGGCGCTCAGGGCCGCCGACGTGCGTCGAGCCGACGGGGACGAGGCGCGCGCCGCGACCGGCTTCGCGATCGGTGGCATCCCGCCCTTCGGACACGACCGGCCGCTCACCGTGCTCATCGACCGGGATCTGCTCTCGCACGAGCGCCTGTGGGCGGCGGCCGGGCTTCCGGATGCGGTCTTCGCGATCACTCCCGATGCCCTGGTCCAGGCCAGCGGCGGGCGAGTGGTGGACCTGGCCGAACCGACCCCCGCCTGACTCGCGAGCCACCTCCGCCGGCATGCCCCTCTGGACGATCCTCGCGCTGATCGGCGTCGCGGGCGCCGTCGTCATCCTGATCTCGGCGCTGGTTCTGCGGGCGACGGGTGCGAACCTGCGGACCGGCCGGCGGTTGGCAGGACCGCCCGAGGCGCGGATCGGGACATTGCTCGACGCGACGGACCTGGTCGGGCGGACCCTCCGCGTGGCGGGGCGGATCCGGTGCCGGGACCCGCTGGAGGCCGGACGCGGCGAGCAGCTCGTGGCCTACCACCGCGACGTCGAGGTCCGGCTGCCGCGCAGCGGCTGGCGCAGCGTGGAGCGGCTGCGAGAGGCGCGCTCCTTCGAGCTCTGGGACCACGACGGCTCGCTCACCATCGACCCGTCGTCCGCGGCCGAGCCGCTGCTCACCATCCCGTCGGTGTGGCGCGGCGACCCTGCTGAGCTCGAGGAGCCTCACGCATCGGCCGTGAAGCGTCTCGCCGAGCGCCTCGGGGAGGACGCGGTCGAAGCTCGCGCGACGACCCGCACGATCAACGTGACCGACCGCCTGCTCGTGCTCGCCCGCGTGGCCGACCGGGCGGGAGGCGGCGTGGCGCTCGAGCCGCCCGACGGTGGCTACCTCATCACGAACCTCGCGCTGGACGAGGCGATGCGGCTCCTGGGCGGCCGGCATCGCCGGCTCACGGCGACCGCCGTAGCGGGGTTGGGCGTGGGAGCGGTCCTGGCGTGCGCCGGCCTCGCGGGCGCCGCCATCGCCGCGGCCCTGCGGGCCTGATCCGCCGCAGGTACGGCTGCTCGCCCGTACGAACGAGGTATGGCGGCGGGTTCTTGACGTTTCTACCATCGAGCCCACGGGACCTACCAGATGCTCCATCCTCGATCGGGTGGGGCGAAGGCTCCGCAAGCCGGAGCGCGCGATGTCCGTCTCTCCTCCCGAATCCCTCCTCAGCGTCTCGCAGGCCGCGCGCCTGCTGGGCGTGCACGCCAACACGATCCGCGCATGGACCGATGCCGGCCGGCTTACCGCCTACCGCATCAACGCCCGTGGCGACCGCCGCTACCGCCGCTCCGACGTCGGGTCCCTCCTCGTGGAGGAGCATGTGGACGCCGCCGGCACCACGACGCGGACGGCGCGCGGCGAGGACGGAGAGCTCGCGGTCTTCAGCCGCATCGCCGCGGAGCTCTCTGCGTCCACGCTTCCGTCAGGGGTGGCGAACGCCGCCGTGCAGGGCCTCCGAGGCCACCTGGCGCTCGAGCATGCCGCGGTCTACGCCGTCGACGCTGACGATGCCATCCTCGAGCTCGCAGCCCGCGCCGGGTTCGCCGGCCTCGAGCCGACGGTGCCGGCCGACGACCCGCGGGGATGGCCGAGCGGCCCGGGGATGGCCGTCCTGCCACTGCGCGCCGGGACCAGCGTGGTCGGGCTCCTGGTCCTCGAGGCCGATGCGGCGGAACGTATGTCGGAGCCCCTCCAGCGCTCCCTCACCTCGAGCATCGCCGCGCACCTCGCGAACGCGCGGCTGCTGGTTCGGTCGCGGCTCGAAGTACGCCGCGCCCGCGCCCTGCGCTCCGTTACCAAGGAGCTGACCGAGAATCTCGACCTGTCGCGAGTCGTGGCCGACATCGTCGAGCGCACGCGCACGATGTTCGGCGCCGACCGCGCGGGCATCTGGCTGTTCGACGGCACGCCGCACCCGGTGGCGCTCGTCACGCGCAACCTGAGTGCCGAGTTCCTGAGCCGCACCGGCCAGCTGGCGCTGACAAGCCGGACCGTCGGTATCCGGGCGCAGGAGCAGCGACGGACGATCTGGCTGCGCGACGCGCACATCAACCCCGAGATCGGCGAGATGCGCGACGCGTACGCGGCCGAGGGAATCAGGACCGTCTGCCTCGCGCCCCTCATCAGCCAGGGGAAGGGGCTCGGCGTCATCGGCCTCTACCACGACCATGACCGCATCTGGCCGGAAGAGGAGGTGGCGCTGGCCCAGGCCTTTGCCGACCAGGCCGCCGTGGCAATCCAGAACGCGCGGCTCTATCGGTCCGTTGCAGATCACGCGGCCCGCATGCGCTCCATCCAGGACCTGTCGGCCCGCCTGAACCGCCTCACTGACGTGAAGGCCATCGCCCAGGCGATCGTCGACGAGGCGAGCGCGATCGCCGCCTACCACGACATCCGCGTCTACCGCGTCGACCACGAGCGCGGCATCTGCGAGCCGGTCGCCTTCACGCGGGAGATGCTGAATGCGGACCCGGGTGAGACCGCCGCACTGCTCACGCTCGAGATCGGCGAGGGGTTCACGGGCTGGGTCGCGGAGCACGGCGAGCCGCTCCTCATCAACAGCACGCTCGAGGACGGTCGCGGCAAGACGATCGACGGCACCGACGAGGTCGACGAGTCGATGATCGTCGTGCCGATGCTGTACGAGGGCCAGACCCTCGGCATCATCGTGCTCAGCCAGCTCGGCGTCGACCAGTTCACCGACGACGACCTGCAGACCATGAGCATCTTTGCCGGCTACGCCGCCCAGGCGATGGCCAACGCCACGACGTACGGGCAGCTGACCGAGCAGACCGCCGAGCTCGCCAGGCGCGCCGACTCGCAGCGCCGCCTCCTGGAGGTCAACCACCGGCTCCTGTGGACGCTCGACCAGGACGGCGTCCTCGACACCATCGCCGACGGCCTGGCCGAGGTCGTGGCTCACGACCGCGTCTCGATCTACCGCGCCGATCACGCCGGGCAGGTCATGCTGCCCGTCCTGGCCCGGTACGGCGAGGCCGAGGTCGGCGTCGAGGCGATCCCGTTCGGAACGGGGTTCGTCGGCTGGGCCCTCGAGCACCGCGAGGCCATCCTCGCCAACGACGCCGTGGCCGACCCCCGCGCCGCCAACGTGCAGGGAGAGCCGGTCGAGCAGGAGGCATTGATCGTCGTGCCCCTCATCGCCGACGGCGAGGTGCTCGGCGTGCTGAGCCTGTCGCGGGCCGGCGGGCGCAAGGTCCACTTCAGCGAGGGGGATTACCAGCTCGTCCAGCTCTTCGCCGCGCAGGCGTCCATCGCGCTGCGCAACGCGGACGCGCACCACGCCATGAGCCAGCGAGCAGAGACCGATGCGCTCACGGGCCTGTGGAACCATGGCGCCTTCCAGCGCGATCTCACCCGTGCGGTCGAGGATCCATTGGCCGCGGGCCTGGACCGCCGCCTCACCGTCCTGATGATGGACCTCGACCGCTTCAAGGCCTACAACGACCACCACGGACACCCCGCCGGAGACGAGCTCCTGAAGCGCGTGGCGGGGGCGCTGCGGGACGCGGCGCGGGGGGACGACCGAGTGTATCGCTACGGCGGCGACGAGTTCATCCTCATCCTTCCCGACACGACCGTCGACGATGCGGTGAGAGTGTCGGAGCGCCTCCGCCGCGCAGTGGCGGCCCTCTCCGAGTCGGACCCTACGCCGGTCACCATCACGGTCGGGGTCGCCTCGCTCCCGGACGACGCCGTTGATCGCGGCGGCCTCATCGCTGCCGCGGACGCCGCGCTCTACTACGGCAAGCGGTCGGGAGTGGACTGCGTGGTCCGGGCCGATGCGCTCCCCCGGCGCCGGCGGACTGACGCCCTGGTCGAGGGCCGCGACGCCGCCTGACCGGCCTGGGGTGCCGTGTATCATGCGGCGCCCATGCCGATCCGCCGTCCCGTCGCGCTGCGCGGCCGACCGGCAGCCGTGGCCGTGACCGCCCTCCTCGTGCTCGCCGGCTGCTCGGCCGACACCGCGCCAACGGACAGCACGCCGGCAACGGCCGCCGCGTCCACGGCCCGCCCGACGCCCGCCCCAACCCCGCCGCCGACGCCGACCCCAGAGCCGACCCCGCGCTTCACGAACGCGCCCGATCCCGAGCTCGCCGCCCTCTTCCCCGCCTCGGTCAACGGCGTGCCGCTGATCGTGGCGCCCGTGGAGAGCTTCGCGCTGACCCCCGGCGACGTGGGCCTCGCCTACGGCGAGCTCGGCGTGCGGTTCGAGACGCTCGCCATCGCCTACGCCGAGCAGCCGCGGCTGACCGTCTACGCCGTGCGGGTCGACGGCCCGGTCTCCAACGAGGACCTCGAGCCGCACCTCGCCTCGGCCGGCCGCTACGTCGGGATCGCGGGCCTCGAGCGCGAGCCGTGGGTGCTGACGGAGGCCGGCGGCCACCCGGTCTGGAGTCGAGAAGGCGACCGCGCCACTGCCGCCGGCACGGTCATCTACACGTGGGCGGGCGCCGAGTTCGTCTTCCTCGTCATCGGCGTCAACGACGCCATGATTCGCAGCCTGATCGCGGCACTCCCGGGCGAGGTCCTGCCTGTGCCGTCGGGCTCGGAGCTCCCCAGCGCATCGCCGTCCGGGGGCTGAGCCGGGGATCGAGTCGCCGGCGGCTACCATGCGTGGGCCGGGTGCCGGCGGCGGAGGGAGAGCAGCGATGAGCGAGACCGAGGAGTGGGACGGCTGGGACGACGGCGGTGACGACCGCGTCGGCCGCAAGCGCGACCGGCTGGCTCGCCTGCTGAAGGTGGCGTCGATCCTGTACTCCAAGGGCAGCGGGGAGGAGGGCGTGCCGGTCGCCGAGATCGCGCGCCTGACCGGGATGACGACGCGCACGGTCTACCGGGACATCCGCGCCCTCGAGGAGGAGCTCGCGGTCCCGGTCTTCCAGGCCAAGCGCGGGCACTATGGCATCGAGCGTCGCTTCTTCCTTCCGCCCCTGCACCTCAGCGTGCCCGAGGCGATCGTGCTGTTCCTCGCGTCCCGCCTCATCGCGCGCTGGAGCGACCAGTACGACGCGGCGGTCGTGAGCGCCTTCACCAAGCTCTCGGACGCGCTTCCGCAGCCGATCGCGCGGCATGTCGCCGCGACGATGCTCGCGATGGCCGAGCACGACCCAAACGAGCCGTTCAGCCGCAGCTTCTCCACCGTGGCGCGCGCCTGGGCCGAGGGGCGCGTCGTGGAGATCACCTACGACCCGGGCACGGGCCAGGAGAAGCAGACACGCGTGCAGCCCTACTTCCTGGAGCCCGATGCGGCCCTGCGAAGCGTGTACCTCATCGGCTTCGACGAGCTGGCCGATGCGATGCGCACCTACAAGGTGGAGCGCATCCGGAGCGCGACGCTCACCCTCGACCGATACGAGATTCCCGGTGACTTCGATCCCGACCGCTGGCTCGCCAACTCGTGGGGCATCTGGTCGTCCGACACGACGCCCACGGGGCGTGTCCGCCTCCGCTTCGCGCAGTCCGTGGCGCACCGCGTGCGCGAGGCCGTTTGGCACCGCTCGCAGGAGCTCACCGAGCTGCCCGATGGCGGGGTGGAGATGACCGTCACCGTCGCCGGCACGGTCGAGATCCGGCCGTGGATCCTGTCGTGGGGCGACGGCGTGGAGGTGCTGGAGCCGGACGAGCTGCGCGAGGCGGTCGCAACCGCCGTCCGTGACGCGGCCGCTCGCTATGCGGGATGAGGTAGAGGCTCGATTCCGCGCGCACGGACCTGAGCCCCTCCTGCGCCTTGCCGCGCGTTCGACCCTCGGGAGGGCAACCCTGGGCGCGGCCCGAACGGTCGTCGAGGAGGACCGCTACCTCGACACCGAGGATGGCCGGCTGCGGAGCCTGCGCTGGGCGTGCCGGCTCAGGTTGCGCGAGGGGACGACGCGCCTCTCGCTGAAGGGGCCCCCCGTCGCGCCCGCGACCGGTTGGCTGCACAGGCGCCCGGAGGTCGAGGGCCTGGCATCGGCGGAGGTGGATCCCGGTGCGTGGCCAGAGAGCCCCGCCCGGACGCACCTGCTCGAGCTCTCGGGCGGCGCGCCGCTCACCGAGTGGCTCCGCCTGCTCCAGCGGCGCACCGAGAGGGTGGTGTCCATCGACGGCGAGCTCGTCGGCGGCCTCACCCTGGACGCGGTGACCGCGGAGCGCGCCGGCGAGCGGCTGGGGGAGATGCACCTCGTGGAGCTCGAGCTTCGGTTCGACGCCGACGCCGACGCCGAGCGCGACCTGCCCGAGCTGGCGCGAGCGCTGGCCGCGGAGCCCGGCCTCGAGGCCGAGCCGCGGACGAAGCTCGAGATC
>JBDTWT010000029.1:0-12993 GCA_040006555.1 Chloroflexota bacterium | reverse complement strand
TCCGCGGCATCGGCAAGGACGACTACGTCCACGTGATCATGCCGGTGCGGACCGCCTCCTAGCTGCCGCCCATGGCGCTCCGCGCCGAACCGCGGCCCACCGCCGACCCCACCATGGACGTCACGCGGCTCGCGCTCGAGAACTTCCGCAGCTATGCCGCCGCGGAGCTGCGCCCCGATCCAGGCCTGACCGTCGTGGTGGCGCCCAACGGCGCCGGAAAGACGAACCTGCTCGAGGCGATCAACGTGGCGGTCACCGGCCGCTCGCACCGGGCGGCGACCGACTCGGAGCTCGTGCGCCACGGCGCGCCGTTCGGCCGCGCTCGGCTGGAGCTCTCCGGCGGCACGGCGGCGGGCGGTGCGACCATCGAGCTCCTGCTGCCGGGTGAGGAGGCGCCGGCCGGCCTGCGCAAGCGCCTCACCCTCAACGGGGTGCCGAGGCGGGTGGCCAACCTCGCCGACACGGCCCGGGCCGTGCTCTTCCGCCCCGAGGAGATGCTCCTGCTCGTCGGCGCGCCCGCCGATCGCCGACGCTTCCTGGACGGCATCCTCGCGCAGCGCGACCGGGCATCGGCCCGCGACCTCGTCGAGGCCGCACGGGTCCTGGCGCAGCGAAACGCGCTGCTGCGCGCCATCCGCGCGGAGGAGGCGAGCCTTGACGCCATGGCGTTCTGGGACGAGCAGCTCGCCCTGGTCGGAGCGCGCGTGATGCGGGCACGGCTGGCGGTGGTGGCCGAGCTCTCCGAGCGAATCGGCCCGCTGCACGACTCGGTCGCGCTGCCCGACGAGCGTGGCGCATCGGTGGAGCTCGCGTACGCGGACGCGCTGAAGGACTCGTGGCCGGAGCGAGGGGATCCGCGGGAGCACCTGCCGGGCGACGAGGAGCTCGCCGAGGCGTACCGGCGCCGGATCAGGGACGTGCGTCCCAAGGAGGCGTGGAACGGCGTGAGCCTGGTCGGGCCGCAGCGCGACGACCTGCGGGTGTCGCTCGCCGGCCGGGAGGTGACGGCGCACGCGAGCCGTGGGCAGCAGCGAACGATCATCCTGGCGCTGAAGCTGGCGGAGACGGACCTGCTGGGCGCCGATGGCCCGCGCCCGGTTGTGCTCCTCGACGACGTGTTCAGCGAGCTCGACCCGGATCGGTCCGCACGCCTCTCGGAGCTGCTGATCGGCCGCGGGCAGGTGATCGTCACCACCGCCGACCCGGCAGCGGTCGAGGCGCGGGACGGGGCGTCTCACGCGGTGTGGCGCATCCTCGACGGGCGGCTGGAGCAGGACGGATGACGGCGCGCGAGCCACGGGGCCCGAACGCCGGCGCCGCCGTTCGGCGGGCACTCGTGGAGGCCATGGGACCGGACGCGACCGAGGGTCTCGCGATCGCCCAGGTGCGCCTCGCGTGGAGCGAGCTCATGACCGAGGCTGGGCTCGAGCGCGGGCCGCTGTCGAGCCGGGTGAGCCGGGTGACGGGCGGCACCGTGCACGTCGAGGCCTCGGAGTCGGGCCTGGCCCAGGAGCTGACGCTGCGCGCCGATGCGCTGGCGTGGGCGCTCAACGATCGCATGAAGGGTCGCCCGGGGGCGACGATCCTCGTGCTCGGCGTGGCGGTGTCGGTGGGCCGAATCGGCTCTTGAGGTCCCTCGCACTCGCCATACTCGCCGGAGGATCTCGAGAGACGCGCCGGGCCTGATGAGCACACGCTTCGCCACCCTGATCGGACTGCCGTCCGACGACGAGCGGACGGTCGACCGCAGCGACGTTATCGCCTTTCACGAGCCGACCGCCGGGGCGCAGATCCGCACCAAGGGGTCGCTCTACCTGCTCGCGCAGGTCACCGGAGCCGACCCACGCCTCGGAAAGGCGGCGCGCGAGGCGCTGGCGGCGATCCAGCACGAGTACTACTACGACCTCACCGGCGGCGTGCCGGTCGCGCTCGGGCGCGCGCTCCGCGTCGCGAACCGCCGGCTCTACCACGACCGTGAACGGCTCGGCATCCCGGTGCGTGCCCGGATCGGGCTGGTGGCGCTCGTCGTCCAGGAGCGCGAGGGGCACCTGGCGCGCCTCGGAGCCCCGACCGCGGTGCTCGTTCGCGACGGTCGGATGTACGAGGTGCCGCCACCGCCCGCCGTGACGGAGCACGACCCGCGTCCCAGGGCCCGCGAGGTCGCGACGAGCGCCGGCGAGGCGCTGCACGTCGAGCCGTACACGTGGCGCGGCCCGCTCGCGGCGGGCGACCGGATCGCGCTCGTCAGCCGGCAGCTGGCGCGGGTGATCGGCGCGGACGAGCTCAAGCGCTCGCTTCTCGAGCATCGGCCGTCGGAGGCAGTCGGGCACCTCGAGCGGCTCTTCGCGTCGCGCGGTGGGACCGGCTCCGATGGCATCCTGGCCCTCGAGATCGCGGAGGTCCCCGCCACGCGGGCGCCGCACGCGCTCGAGGCGGTCCATCCGGCCGAGCCCCTCGCCGGGCTGCCCGACCGGAGCCCGGTGCCGCTCGCCGACGCGGTCGGCCGCGCGCTGCACGGGGCGGGCGACTCGATCGCCGCCGCCAGGGGCGCGGTGGCGAACGCCCTCCCGCGGTTGGCGGGCCTCGTCCTGGCCTTCGTCCCCAGGCGCCGCCCGGCGTTCCCGCGCCGGATCTCGCGCACGGCCGACATCCGCGACGGACGGCGGAGGCGCGTCGGCGTGACGGGAATGGCCGCCGTCGCGGCGCTCGTGGCGGTCGGCGGAACCGTCGCCGGACTTCCCGCCGCGCGCCCGACCGACGCGATCCCACGCGCCACGGTCGCCCGCGAGTCGATCGCCGACGCCGCCGCCCTCCTCGCCGCGGTCGACGCGCGGGTGGGTGGCGCCGACCTCGTCGACCGCGATCCCGAGAGGGCGCGCACGCACCTCGCCGCGGCCCGCGCCGCGCTCGAGCGGGCGCTCGCGGCCGGCGTCACGTCCCGCCAGCTCACGGTGCTGCTTGGCGGAGTGGAGGACAGCCTCGACCGGCTGCACCGCGTGACCCGCATCGCGCCACCCGCGGTCGTGGTGGACCTGCGGGCGGAGCTGGACGACGTCGAGCCCGCTGACATGGTGGCCGCCAGCGACGGGACGCTGTGGGTCCTGGAGACGGGGCGTGGTCGCGTCCTGCGGGTCGACCCCGTCGCCGCGACCGCGACGGTCGTCTATCGCGCGGGGCAGGCCCTCCCATCCGGCGACCTTCCCGGCGATCCGTGGCTCATCGCGACCGCGGCGACCGACGTGGTGATCATCGACCGCGATCGGACAGCGTGGCGCATCGACCTGGCCGAGCTCGTTCCACGGCGGATGGAGCTCAGTGGAATCGGCCGTCTCAGTCCCGAAACCACGCTCATCGCCGCGCTCCAGCATCGGCCCCCCCTCGAGATCTTCAACCTGTACCTCGTTGACGGGGCGAGCGGCGAGCTGAGCCGATGGACGCCCCCGGCGCTGATCCCGGTCGAGTACCCCGACCCGCCCGAGCCGTACCTGAGCGGCACCCCCGACCTCGACCCTCGCGACGCGCGCGACCTGCGCGTCGACGTGAACGGCTGGCTGCTCCACGCCGGCACGGTGACGCGGATCGACTTCGGCACGCCGCGCGGGCAGGACGAGTACTCGCTCGACCCGCCGCCGGACGCCGACGTGCGGCCGGTCCTCGACTACCGGCTCCTCGACGGAGCCACCCTCGGCGACCGCGAGCTGCTCTACGTCTACGACGCAGCTAGCACCCGCCTCCTCGCGTTCCAGCGGGTGGACGGCGCGTTCGTCGGGCAGTGGCTGGCTCCGCAGACGGGGCCCGCGCACGGAGCCCTGGACGACGTGCGCGGCCTCTCGGTCACGTCTGTGGCCGACGGTCCGGCCGCCGCGTACCTGCTCACGGCGAGTGGAGTCGTGCGCCTCGTGCTGGAATAGCCGACGCTAGAATCGGTCCATGGCGGAACAGCCGTTCGGCAGGGTCCGGCTCATCGAGATGGTGGTCGAGAGCGTCCGCGTCCACATGCTCTCCAGCCAGCACGTGGTGATCCTCAAGGAGTCCGAGCGGGACCGATACCTGCCGATCTGGATCGGCGCCTCCGAGGCAAACGCCATCGCCATGCGTCTCCAGGGCCTCAGCGCCGATCGACCGCTCACGCACGACCTGCTGGCGAACGTTCTCGGCTCCCTGAGCTCGACGCTCAGCCGCGTTGTGGTCACGCAGGTGATGGAAGGGACGTTCCACGCCCGCCTGTATCTCGAGAACGCCGCGGGTGACGAGACGGACATCGACTCGCGGACCTCGGACGCCATCGCCGTCGCGGTGCGCACCGGGTCGCCGATCTACGTGGACGAGCGCGTGCTCGACGAGGCGGGCGTCGAGCCCGATGCGAGCGACGGGGAGGACGGACCGGACGACGAGAAGCTCGCCGTGTTCCGCGAGTTCGTGAACTCGCTCGACGTGGACCTCGAGTCGGGCGAGCGCGGCCCCTCCGCCGAGGAGTCCTAGCTCAGCGGCCCTCCGCCGCCCGCCGCGCGCCGGCCCTTGGCGTGCCGATTGCCTCGGCGCGACGGGTCCACATCGCCAGCCGCAGCTTCCCGATGTCGCGGAACGTCCGCAGGATCTTCCGGAAGCTCGCGCCGGTGTTCGTGCCCGCGGCTCGCGGGTAGTGCGTGACGCCCAGCTGGGCGATGCGTTCGCCGCGCGCCCTCAGCTTGATGAGCAGCTCCGCGGAGAGGAATGGCGAGTCGGCCTCCAGCCGGAGGCCGTCGAACACCTCGCGCCGGAAGAGCTTCATGGCGCAGTCGATGTCGCGCACCCGCAGCGCGAAGGTGGCCGACACGATCGCGTTGTAGGCCTTGGCGATGAAGATCCTGTGCGGCGGATCGCGTCGCTGGAGCCGGTAGCCGATCACCGCGTCGACGGGGCGGGCCGGGTCGTCGAGGCGCGCGAGGAGCCGCGCCATCTCACGCAGGTCGAACTGGAGGTCGGCATCGCTGAAGCCGATGAGCTCGCCGTTCGCGTGCTCGAAGCCCGCTCGCAGCGCGCCGCCGTAGCCGCGGTTTGCCTGGTGGTGGACCCGGATCCGGGGGTCCGCGGCGGCGAGCGCATCCGCGAGCTCCGGCGTCCGGTCGGTGGAGCCGTCGTCGACCACGAGGACCTCGATCGAGCCGTCGACCAACGGCCCGACGTCGTCGAGCGCGCGGCGCACCGTCTCCGCCACGTTCTCCTCCTCGTTGAAGGCCGGGAAGAAGATCGTGAGCCGCGGACGGGAGGCATCGGTCATGAGGCTGCTCACGCTCCGAGTCTGCCATGGATTACGGCAACTGACGCCCCGGCTGAGGCGTCCGAGGGCCGATGTATACTCACCGGCACCTTGGCGTGCGAGAAGATCCCGCGCGCCCCCACGGGGCGCCGTACCTGATGTGGCGCGGCCCCGGCGGCCGATCCGGCCCGGGGCTGAACGACTCCCTCCGTCGCCTCGACGCCGGCACGGTCCTCGCCGCACTCCTCCTCGTCGGGCTGCTCATTCGTGTCTTCATTGCGGCCGTCCTGCTGCCCCGAAGCGGCTTCGCGATCGATGTCGGTGACTTCAGCGCGTGGGGCCAGCGGTTAGCAAGCGTCGGACCAGCCGGGTTCTACGATCCGGGGTACTTCGCCGACTATCCGCCGGGCTACCTCTACGTCCTGTGGCTGCTGGGACTCGTCGGTGGCGCGCTCGGCAACGTCGTCGGCCAGGACGCGACCGGCGCGCTCGTGAAGATCCCGGGGATCCTCGCGGACCTGGGCGTCGCCGCCGTCCTGTTCCTCATGTGCCGTCGCTGGTCCGGCCAGCTCCTCGCCCGAGCGTGGGGTGCTCGCCTGGGGATCGACGGCGAGGGCCTGGGACTCCTCGCCGCGTCGGTGTACCTGCTCAACCCCGGAACGATCTTCAACTCCGCGGTCTGGGGCCAGGTCGACTCGGTCGGGGCACTCGTGCTCCTGCTGACCATCTACGCCCTGGCGCGCGGACGGACCGAGCTCGCCGCGGTGGCCGCGGTGGCGGCGCTGCTGGTGAAGTTCCAGTTCGCCTTCCTCGTTCCGATCGTGGCGATCGTCGGCATCAAGCGCCACTTCTTCGGCCGCTCCTCCGATCCCGCGCACGACGGCGAGCGCGAGCCGGTCCGCGTCCTCACCTCGCTGGCAGTGGGGACCGTGGCGCTCGCGGTGCTGCTCCTGCCGTTCGGCATGGGCCTCTACGCGCCGCTCGAGGGCGGGCCGTCGTGCTTCGGCTTCCCCCCGGCGGACCCGTCGAACAGCCTCATCGGCAAGTTCTGCGAGGCGACCAACACGTACACGGGCCTCACCATCAATGCGTTCAACCTGTGGCGCAACCCGTGGAGCGGCCTCGGCGACACGCTGATCTGGGGCGACGACACGGTCACCGGCGTCACGGCCGCCGGCCTCGCGCTGACCTGGCAGCAGGTCGGGACCCTGCTCTTCGCCGCGGTTGCGATTCTGGCCTTCGTGCAGGTCGCCCGCCGCGACGACCTGCGCGGCGTGCTGGTCGCCTCGCTCCTGCTGGCGATCGCGTTCTTCGCGCTGCCGACCCGCGTCCACGAGCGGTACCTCTTCCCCGCCATCGCCCTGTCGGCCCCGCTCCTCCTCTCCGGCAGGGTCTGGCCGTGGGTGGCGGGCGGCGTATCGCTCTCGTTCTTCGCGAACGTGTACTGGGTCTACACCGAGGACTGGTCCTTCGCCGGTGGGGTGATGAACCCGGGCCTGAACGGTGAGCCGATGCGCCAGCCGCAGTTCCTTACCGACACGCTCTTCACGAACACCGGCATCTGGCTCCTCGCCGCCATGATCCTCGTTGTCCTGGCCGTGGTGGTCTGGTCGTCAATGCGGCTGGCGCTCAGACCGGAGGGGCCCGATGCCGAGGTCTCCGCGGCCGAGCGGGTCCACCGCCGCGCAGGGAAGGTGCGTGCGGTCGCGCCGCCGGCCGCCGTGGAGGAGCCACTACCCCCGGGTCCCCGGCTCTCGTGGCTCACGGCCAACCCGGCCGACCTGTACCTCCACGAGCCACCTCGCAGGCTCGACCGGCGGGACGCGCTGCTCCTGCTGGCGCTGGTGGCCTTCGCGCTGCTCTTCCGCTTGTGGCGCCTGGAGCTGCCGCGCGGCCAGCACTTCGACGAGGTCTACCACGCTCGATCCGCGACGGAGTTCCTGAGCGCCTGGGAGAACGGCTGGGACCGCGACGTGTACGAGTGGACGCATCCGATGCTCGCCAAGTACCTCATCGCCGGCGGGATCCTGGTCGCCGACCCCAATCGAATCGTCGACACGCGGCCGCTCGACCGGCCCTCGAGCGCCTTGGCGGTGGCGCCCGAGCGGCGCTTCAGCGGAAACACGCGCTCCATCGCCTTCACGCTCGAGGCCAGCACCACGGTCGTGGCCTGGGACGCCGAGAGCGGCGAGGAGGTCGCCCGCTGGGAGGCCGGTGGTCCGGTGGGAACGCTTGCCTACGACGCGGACGGGTTCCGGCTGCTCGTCGGCCGCGCGGACGACGGAACCGTCGAGACCTACGAGCTCGCCGGGCTGCTCGCTTCTCCGGACGGCCGCGCGCCCCCCGCGGGGCCACCCATCCGGACCGAGCTGTCGGGCGTGAACCAGATCGTGGTGGCCGGTGGAGCCGAGCCGCTTCTCGTGCGCGGCCCGGACGGCGTGGCGGTGGTCGACGGCGCCACGGACGAGGTCATCGGCACGGCCGACGGCGCGTTCGCCGGGGTCGCCTACGTGGCGGGCGTGGACGAGAACCCGGACTGGATCGCCGTCACGGATCCCGGAGCGAGGGCGGTCCGCTACTTCGACGCCACGACCCTCCAGCCGCGGGCCGATGCCGACGGCGTCGAGGAGATCGTCGACGTGGGGGCGCCGCTCATCGGGCCGCTGCTCGCGGTCGGCGGTGGCGACGACCAGCGGCTGTTCGCCCTCACCGGTTCGCTCGGGGCCACCGACGAGCATCGGACCACGACCGGCGGCCTCGCCGCGATCGATGCCGACGGCGGCGGCAACCAGTGCGCGGGCACGCCGTGCGTCATCGACCTCGTGCCGCTGCCGGGCGCCCCCAGCCTCATCGGCTGGCAGGAGGAGGCGGGCCTCCTGTACGTGGCCGGCGTCTCACGCACGGAGGGCCCGGTGCTGTGGACGATCGAGCCCCACGTGGAGCGACGTGACGACTCGAGCGTCGGCCTCGCCGCCTTCGACACGACGCCGCTGCCCGGCACACCGGTGGCGATGGCGTTCGACGTGGCCACCAGCGGCCCGGAGGACGACCACGGCCGGCTGCTGGTCAGCACCGTCTCGGCGGGCGACGCCGCCGCCGTCGCGATCGTCGACGCGGGAAGCAACGCCTTCGCGTGGCGCCTTGCCGGCGTCGCGTTCGGCGCCGTGCTCGTCGGGCTCGTCTACCTCCTCGCGGCCACCATGTTCAGCCGGCGCCGGATCGCCGTGCTGGCCGCGGCCTTCGTCGCCATCGACGGCATGAGCTACGCGATGAGTCGCATCTCGATGAACGACATCTTCGTCGCCACCCTCATCGTCGCCGCGTACGCGCTCTTCTGGCAGATCTGGTCCGGCCGATGGACGCGCAGCGCGTGGTGGGCGCTCCCACTCGTCGGCGTCCTCATCGGCCTGGCGGCCGCCACGAAGTGGGTCGGGTTCTACGCGCTTGCCGGGCTGCTGATCCTCGTGCTGGCTAAGTCGGCGCTCGGCCGCCTGGTGCTGGTCGCGCTCGCCGCATCGGTGACGGTCATCGGCGGCATCGACGCCCCGTGGCCATTCCTGGTCGTGATGCTCGGGATCCTGGCGGTCGCGCTGGCGGTGGCGTACGCGAAGCCGATCCGCCTCGACCTCCGCGAGGCGGCGGTCGCGATCCCGGCGACGACCCTCGTGCTGACAGGCGTCGTCGCGCCGTTCCTGCTCGCCTTCGACTCGGTGGAGGGCCGCAACCCCGACGGCGCGGTCGAGTACCTCTTCGGGATCCTGCTCCGCGGCGTCCAGGCCGGGTGGCCCGCGTGGATCATGCTCGGCGTGGCGGTGGTGCTCATCGTGTGGCGCGGGCTCCTCACGCTCAGCGACCCTGAGACCGACGCGCGCTGGTATCGGCCATCCGAGATGGTCGGCTTCTCATGGGCGTGGGTGGGGGCGTGCCTCGTCATCGTGCCGCTCGCCGTCTACGCGGTGAGCTACCTGCCGTACCTCGCGTTCGGGCACTCGTGGGCCATCCCCGAGACGGGCCCGGGCTACGGCTGGTCGGTCGATGAGCTCCACGCCCAGATGTTCGGCTACCACTTCAACCTGCAGGCGGGGCACGACAGCGCCTCGCCGTGGTGGAGCTGGCCGCTCACCCTCAAGCCGACGTGGTTCTACAACGGGTCGTTCGACGGAAACCGGCTGGCGGTGATCTACAACGGCGGCAACCCGATCCTGTCCTGGGCGGGCATCCCGGCGCTCGCCGCGTGCGCCGTCCTCGCCTGGAAGCGGCGCTCGGAGGCCCTGGTGCTGGTGGTGGTCGCCTTCGCGCTCCAGTTCGTCCCGTGGATCCGCATCGAGCGCGCCACGTTCGCCTACCACTACCTGACCGCGGTGATCTTCGCGGTGATCGCGGTCGGCGACCTCGTCGACGAGCTGCTGCGGCGCCCCGTCTGGCGCTCGCTCGCGATCGGCTACCTCGCGCTCGTGGTGGTCGTCGGCATCCTGATCTTCCCGCTCGGATCCGCCCTGCCCGTGCCCGACTGGTACATCAACGCCGCCCGCGCGCTTCCTCCCTGGAACTTCGGCTTCCAGTTCCCGGATCCACCGACCGGAGACCGTGCCGAGCTCGTGAGCGTGAGCGCCCTCAAGGCAGCCGCGGCCGGGATCCTGGCGATCCTCGCCATGGCATGGGCCATCTACGGCCGATACCTCACGGACCGATGGCGGCGCTTCCGCGCCGGCCGCGCGCCCGAGCCCGCCACCGGCGGCGGCAATTCTTGACGGGGTAGTAGATAGGACGGGCCAAAGTTGCCGGTCTCCGGCCGGAGGGCCCGGTCTAGTGACGCTGACGCTTATCCCTGAGGAGGAGGGCGAAACGACGAACTGATTTTGCTAGCGCGTCATGCAGTCGGAGGAAGCGTAATGGGACCTCGCAGACTCGGAGCGGTGGCCATCGTCCTCTTGGCCGCCTGCTCTGCGCCCGACGTCCAGCCGATGACCGTCGAGTCGGACCGGTTTCCCGGGGTGGGCATCGAATGCGGCGGCGATCCTGGGCTAACTGAGAGCGAGTGCCTCGACTGGGCGGTGCAACTGCTGTCCAGTGGGCCGAAGGACACCGCGACCCTCGTGCTGACCTATCGCGACGACGGGAACGCTCGGTGCGCTGCGGACTACTTTGCTGCCAACGGTCGCATGCTCAGGACGGCGGCCGCGCGATGTCCTGGCTCTTGACGGAATGCTTGGTGGTCCGCGAGCGACTACGGTCCACCTCCGCACGGTGCGCGACGTGCCCGGCAATTCTCGAAATTCTCAGCGGCGGCCGCGGACCGAGCGGCGGCCGTAGACGGCGTCCGCGCCGCCAGCCGCCGTGGAGCACGTTGCTCCCACCGCTGCATCACCGTAGTCTCGTCTCACGTGGACAGCTACCGAGTGTTAACGGCGACGGATTGAGGCTTGGGCGCCAACGCGCGGTACTCGGCGAAGATGCCGTACGCGCCGGAGTTGGCGAACGTTTTGAGGAACTGCTGGAGGTCGTGCGTCCCCTGTCTCGCCTTCAGTAGGGCACGCTCCTCGATCGCGGTGCGGAACAGGTCCCGGTGCCGCGGGTCGACGGTCACTTCACCACGGAGCTCCACGGGGCGCAAGGTTGGTGCAGTCCCCACGGCGCGCACGCCGATGGCTTCGAGAATCTCGGGTGCCCGACAATGGAGCTTGGCCACGATGAGGTCCGGCAGGGCGAACCAGATGTCCTGGTCGGCGGTGATGGCGTTGAGACCGATGGTCCACGCACCGGCGTCGTCCTCGGGGTCGGCGTCCCAGCGGCTCCGCGCAGGCAGCAACTCTCCTGCCGGTCGCACGCGGCACACGACGCCCGCCAAATCGCCCCAGAACGTCGGCTCGAGCAGGCGCTCCCGATCGGCCTCGTGCAGGACCCGGCGCGCCGCGCCCGTGGCGTCGTAGGTCTCGAACGAGTCGGCTGCGAGCCAGCGATCGAACCCGAGCAGCGAGAAGGTCGTGACGTACATCGAGCTGAAGTCGGTGTACACGCAGGGCAGCGGCACCCGCCGGACTCGCTCCTCGGAGCGTCCACCCAGGTAGGCGACCATGAAGCGGCCGTGGACCAGCGGGTCGATCGCGGTCGCACGCGCCAGCGGCGGGCTGATGCCAGCCGCGCGCAGGTAGCCCTTGGCTATCCCGGCGGGCGACATCGCCTGCTCGGGGTCGAGGTCGATGGGATGGAGGTCCCATTCCGTACGGAGGGCGACGAACAGCTGCCAGGTGAGGTGCACGTCCTGGCGGTTGTAGTCGACGTATGCCTCGGTCACCTCACCGTGCTGCTCGACCACGTCCTTGCGTTCGGCCAGCTTGAAGACGCCGGCGGCGGCATCGAGCGACAGGTTGCGGTCGGTGAGTGCGAAGGCCAGGGTGTGCAGGTCCAGGAACCGGCCGCGGTAGAAGGCCCAAGCGCCGGTTCCGTCACCGAGAAGGACGCGGTTGTTGGCATCGAGCTTCATCGGTCCGGTGAACTCGATGAACTGGCGCCTCGGGTCCAGGGCCCGGACCCGGATCTCCGGACGCCAGCGGTGGTCGCGGACCTCGCCGTCGGCCGAGACGGTCTGCCACAGCTTGAGGGTGATGCCGCCCTCGCGGGCCGGCCGCCAACCGACGGCGAGACGACTGAGATCGAAGGGTAGGTTGTAGCCCACGATGAGGGCCCTGGCCTCGTAGCCGATTGGCCACAGCACGGCGTTGACAAAGTCCGTCCGGCTCATCAGCCGCAGGCGACCGCCGCGGTCGTCGGCGTAATCGTGGACGTAGCGCTCCAGGACGCCCAGATCCACGGGCGGCAGGTCGTCGGCGTAGACGAGTCCCTCCTGGACGAGACGATCGGTCGAGCGGTATACCCGGTAGCTGCCGAATGTGAGGCGCTGCGACGGGTCAATCCGCGTCTCGAAGTCGAAGACCAACACGAGCTCGGGGTCCTCGAGGCGATGGCGAGGTCGTCGCTCGCCGATCGGAGGCACATAGGCGCGCACGGCCAGCGGAGCCCGGACTGTAGCTAACAACGTGGTCAGTGGAGGGGGTTGACCGGCAGGCCGTCCCAGAACCATGGCTCGAACCGCTCCCGAACCTCATCGGCGAGCTGAAGCAGCCACTCCGCTAGCACGAGCAGGACTGATCCGAAGCCGGCAAGCAGGTGAGCCAAACCTACGAGCGGTCCGTCCGACGCCGGTGGCCAGTCATCCATGCCCAGCATCGAGCGAAGCTCGGTGACTCGACGGTGGGCGTTGGCATCGAGGCGGACCGTCAAGCTCCCGAAGTTGGCCCGTCCCGCGATGTGATCAGCCTCCGTCGCGTCCCCATCGCCACGGATGTGGCGGTAGCATCGGATCCCACCGTCCTGCGTCCAGGCCAGGTGCTCGCCGCCGCCGCACGTCTCGCAGTGGGCATCGCGTGGGAAGCGTCGGATTCGCTTGATCCGATTCGCCTCGGCGCGGAGCTCGGGATCAGTGGTCATCGCCGGTATACCTCCAGGTGGATCTCGCCACCCTCAGCAATGCGATCGATCGTGGCGGGGTCGCTGGCAAGCCGAACCGTTCGCGTACCGACGCGCAGGGTTATGGGACGCAAGCGACTTGGATCACCTCGGTTCAGATAGCGCCGGATCGCGTTGTTCTGCTGACCCAGCCGGCTTGCCAGCCGGGAATCCTTGGTCACGATCCATTCCGGGCCCCCCTCGGTCAGGATCTGGAACTCACGGGGGATCCGGTCGCGCCTGGTGGC
>JBDTWT010000028.1:0-13030 GCA_040006555.1 Chloroflexota bacterium | reverse complement strand
AGCAGCTCAAGCAGCTGCTCATGGTCGCGGGGTACGACCGCTACTACCAGCTCGCGCACTGCGCCCGCGACGAGGACTCTCGTGTCGACCGTGGCCCCGAGTTCACCCAGGTGGACATCGAGATGAGCTTCGTCCAGGAGGCCGATGTGATGGCCGCCGTCGAAGCCATGGTCACCCGCGTGAGCCGCGAGGCACTCCCCGAGCGGCCGATCCTCGAGTCGCCCTTCCCTCGCCTCACCTTCGAGGAGGCGATGACCCGGTTCGGATCGGACAAGCCGGACGTCCGCTTCGGCATGGAGCTCGTCGACCTGACCGATGCGGTGCGCGACGTCGACTTCCGCGTCTTCTCGGAGCCGATCGCCGCCGGCGGCGCCGTGTGGGGGCTCCGGGTGCCGGGGAGCGGTGACTACTCGCGCAAGCAGCTGGACGAGCTGATCGACCTGGCGAAGCGGCAGGGAGCGGCCGGCCTCGTCCACTTGTCGGTCGAGGCCGATGGAGCCCTCCGCGGTCCCGCCGCGAAGTTCCTTGGAGCGGCAGAGGGCGACGTCCGCTCATCCACCGGCGCCGAGGCCGGCGGCCTGATCCTCGTGGTCGCCGATGCGGACCGCTGGCACGGCGCGGAGGCGCTCGGCCACGTCCGCCTCGAGATGGGGGAGCGCCTGGGCCTGCGCGACCCATCGGTCCTCGCGTACGTCTGGGTGCACCGGTTCCCGATGTTCACCTGGGACGCCGACGGCAACCGCTGGGACGCGACGCACAACCCGTTCAGCGCACCCGTTCCAGAGGACGCGGAGCGGATCGAGTCCGATCCCGCATCGGTCCATGCCCAGCAGTACGACCTCGCCCTCAACGGCTGGGAGCTGGGCGGCGGTTCCGTCCGGATTCACCAGCGCCCGCTGCTCGAACGCGCCTTCGCGCTCATGGGCCACTCGATCGAGGGCATGCGCGACGAGTTCGGCGCCCTGCTCGACGCCCTCGAGTACGGGGCGCCGCCGCACGGCGGGATCGCCTTCGGCCTCGATCGCTGGGCGGCACTCTTCGCCCAGGTGGACAACATCCGCGAGGTGATGGCCTTTCCGAAGACGCAGTCGGGCAGCGACCTGATGATGGGCGCACCCGCCCCGGTCAAGCCGGAGCAGCTCGCCGAGCTGGGTCTGAGCCTCGTGGAGAAGGCGGAGTAACGCCTCAGCCGGAGGGAAGGTAGCTCCCGTCGGCGTCGTGCATTTCGCGACCGGTGAGCGCCGGGTTGAAGACGCACACCAGGCGAAGTGGCGAAATCACGCGAACGGCGTGGCGGTCGTGCCCGGGCGCATACGCGGACCCCGGACCGATGCGGTGCACGACCCCGGTGTCGCGCTCGGTGATCTCGGCCTCGCCCTCGATCACGTAGCACGCCTCCTGGTGGTGCTTGTACCAGATGCTCAGGTCCGCCCCGGCCTCCACGGTCGTCTCGGACAATGAGAGGCCGAGTCCGTCGTCTCGGACGAAGAGCCGCTGCGCTCGCCACCCGTCGCCGCGAACGTCGAGGTCGGTGCCATCGATGTCAGCCAGCGTTCGGATGATCATCGGGCCAGCCTAGCCGGAGCGCATGCCGGCGGGTCGCCACCCCCGACGTAACAACCGAAGTTACAAATTCCTCGCCGCGTCGCCCGCGCCATAATCGGCCGATGGCGATCTACCTCGATCATGCCGCCACGACGCCGCTGCACCCCGACGTGCTCGACGCGATGCTGCCGTACCTGCGCGAGCACCACGGCAACCCATCGAGCATCCACGCCTCGGGCCGGCGGGCACGCCAGGGGGTGGACGAAGCGCGCGAGCGGATCGCGGCGCTCATCGGCGCCAAGCCCCGCGAGATCGTCTTCACGGCCGGTGGGACGGAGGCCGACAACCTGGCGGTCAAGGGCATCGCCTGGGCGGGGACGGCCCGCGGCCGGCACATCGTGACGAGCGCGGTCGAGCACAAGGCCGTGCTGAACGCCTGCGCCATCCTGGAGCGATCCGGTTTCGAGATCACCCACCTGCCGGTGGACCGATACGGCCGCGTGGATCCGGCGGATGTCGCCTCCGCGATCACGCAGCGCACGACGCTCGTCACCGTCATGGCGGCAAACAACGAGGTGGGCACCATCCAGCCCGTGGCTGAGATCGGCGCCGTGTGCCGCGAGGCCCGGGTCCCGTTCCACACCGATGCGATCCAGTACGCGGCCTTCGAGGCTCCCGACGTCGACGCATGGCAGGCGACCGCGCTGTCGATGTGTGCCCACAAGGCGTACGGGCCGAAGGGCGTCGGCGCCCTTCACGTGCGCCAGGGGACGGCGATGGTCCCGCAGCAGCAGGGCGGCTCCCAGGAGCGGCAGCGACGAGCCGGGACCGAGGACGTGGCCTCCATCGTCGGGCTCGCGGCGGCCATGCAGCGGCTCCACGGCGACGCCGCGGGGCGCGCCCGGGAGAACGAGCGCCAGGCGGCGTTGCGGGATCGGCTCATCGCCGGGATGGGCCGGATGGCGGGAGCGCAGCTGACGGGCCATCCCACGCAGCGGCTGCCGAACAGCGCCTCCTTCATGATCGAGGGGATCGAGGGCGGCGACCTCGTCGCCGCGCTCGACCTCGAGGGCGTGGAGGCGAGCACCGGAAGCGCCTGCACCACCGGCAGCGTCGAGCCGAGCCACGTGCTGCTGGCGATGGGCGTCGCGCCCGAGCTCGCACGCGGGTCCCTCCGGCTGACCGTCGGCGAGGAAACGACAGAGGCGGACGTGGACCGCGCCATCGAGGTCCTGGAGGCGTGCGTGAGCCGCCTGCGGGGCGGCATCGGAGCCTCGGCCGCGGTGGCGAGCCGATGAGCCGCGTCGTCGCCGCCATGAGCGGCGGCGTGGACTCGAGCGTCGCCGCGGCGCTGCTGGCGAAGGAGGCGGCCTCCACTGGTGACGAGGTCATCGGCGTCTGGATGCGAACCCACGGCGACCTGCCGGAGGGCTACGAGCTCTCCCGCAGCTGCTGCTCGCCCGACGCCGCCGACGACGCGCGGCGCGTGGCGCAGATCATCGGCGTGCCGTTCTTCGTGCTGAACGTGGAGCGCGAGTTCGGCACGCGGGTGATCGACGCGTTCGTCGACGCGTACCTCGACGGGGCCACGCCGAACCCGTGCCAGGCCTGCAACCAGTACATCAAGTTCGACGAGCTCCTGAAGCGAGGCCTGGCGGCCTACGGAGCCGATGCGGTCGCCACCGGCCACTACGCGCGACTCGAGCATCGCGACGGCCGCTGGCGGCTGCTGCGCGCCGCCGACGAGGACAAGGACCAGACCTACTTCCTGTGGGTGCTCGACCAGGCGCAGCTGGCGCGGACGCGCTTCCCGCTCGGGGAGCTGACGAAGCCCGAGGTGCGGGCCATCGCCGGCGACCTGACGCTGCCGACCGCGCAGAAGCCGGAGAGCCAGGAGATCTGCTTCGTGCCGCTCGGCGACTACCGCGCGCTCCTCGAGGAACGGCGCGGATATGCCGGCGAGCCCGGCCCGATCGTCGATGCCGACGGCACCCGGCTCGGAACACACACCGGTTACGCCCACTACACGGTCGGGCAGCGGCACGGCCTCGGCGTCGCGCTCGGCGAAGCCGTCTACGTGCGCGAGGTGCAGCCGCGGTCGAACACCGTCGTCGTGGGCCGTCGCGACGAGGTCGCGCAGCGCACGTTCACCGTGGACGGCGGACGCTTCACTGCGGGAAACGCGCCGGCGGAGCGGTTCCGCGCCTCGGTCCGCATCCGGCACCGCGCGCCGGACGTGGCGTGCGAGGTGACCATGGTCGGTCGTGACAGGTTCGTCGTGGACACCGCGGAGCCCGTGTGGGCCCCGGCTCCCGGCCAGGCCGCAGTCCTGTACGACGCCGACGAGTGCATCGGCGGCGGCCGCATCGCCCGCGGGGGCTGACCGGCCGGCGCATGCCTCCCTGGGCCGTCTGGATCCCGCTGCTGGCCGCCATCAACCTGTTCGCCTTTCTCGCCATCCGCGGCAGGTGGGGCTGGATCGTGCTCGCGCTCGCCATCGCATCGGTCGTCGGCGTCGCGACCGGTGACTGGCTGGGCTCCATCACCGGGCTGGAGATCCTCCGCATCGGCGACATGCACGTGATCGCCGCATCGGTCGTCGCGCAGGTGCTCATGGTGGCGGTGACGCTGCTGGCCGCGCTCGGACCGGTGCGGGTGCAGGACCAGGCCGAGTAGAGTCGGGGCGTGGAGCTCGCCCTCGCCATCTTCAACGTCGGCGCCGGCATCGGCATACTGGCCGTCGGTGCCTCCGTGGCCTATCTCGCGTGGCGTCTCACGCCGCTCATCGCCGAGACCCGCGCGCTCACGCACGACCTGCGGCGCCTCACCCGCACGACCGAGGCTGAGCTGCGGCCGCTGCTCGACCGGGCTCGGGAGGTGACGCGGAGCGCGGAGGTGCTCACCGACGACGCCGCGGTCCGCGTGGCACGGCTGGCGGAGATGGTCGAGGTCATGGAGGAGGCGGCCCGCAGGCCGATCACGGCGACGGCGCACCCGGCCGCGGTGGGGTCGGTAGAATCGACCGAAACGTCAGAAGAAGGGTGGGACCGATGAAGGATTCAGGACTCGGAAGCTTTCTGGCCGGGGCATTGATCGGCGGGCTGGTCGGGGCCGCCATCGGGCTGCTGCTCGCACCGCAGACGGGCGAGGAGTTCCGTGAGACCGTGGGCGAGTTCGTCGACAGCAAGCGGGCTGAGCTGGGCGACGCGGTCAACGAGGGGAAGGCCGCGGCCGAGCAGGCGCGCGCCGAGATGGTGGGCGACCACCAGGCGCAGCCGGAGGGCTCGGCCCTCTGAGCCGCCAACGAACGACCCCCTAGCCAAGCGTGAGAGCCGGTGGGTCGACCGGCTCTCTTCGTGAGCAGGACAAGGTGAACCGATGCAGCCGTTGAGCGCGGCAGAGATCCGGGAGCGCTACCTGCGCTTCTTCGAGGAGCGCGGGCACACCCGCGTGCCGCCCGCGCCGCTGCTCGCGCGAGACGACCCGACCCTGCTGTTCGTGAACTCGGGGATGGTGCCCTTCAAGCGGGTGCTCACCGGGGAGGAGCGGCGCGACTACACGCGCGCGGTGAGCGCGCAGCCCTGCCTGCGCGTGGCGGGAAAGCACAACGACTTCGAGGAGGTCGGTCGTACGCCGCGCCACCAGACTCTGTTCGAGATGCTCGGCAACTGGAGCTTCGGCGACTACTTCAAGCGCGACGCGATCCACTGGGCATGGGAGTTCCTGACCGTGGAGCTGGGCATCCCGCCAGAGCGCATCGCCGCGACCACCTACTCCGACGATGACGAGGCGCACCGCATCTGGACCGAGGAGATCGGCATCCCGCCAGAGCGCATGGCGCGCTGGGGGAACATCGCCGTCGGCGACGAGAAGAACTTCTGGCGCATGGGGGATACCGGCCCGTGCGGCCCGTGCAGCGAGCTGCATTACGACCGTGGCGCGGAGTTCAGCGAGGGCCCCGACTGCATTCCGGATCACTCCGAAACGTGCCCACGCTGGCTCGAGTTCTGGAATCTCGTCTTCATGGAGTTCGACCGGGCGGCCGATGGAACCCTCACGCCACTGCCCTTCAAGAGCGTCGACACCGGCATGGGGCTGGAGCGCACGACCTCGGTGCTCCAGGGGGTGGACTCCAACTACGGCACCGACCTGTTCGTTCCGATCATTCGCCGGCTGGCCGAGGTGATCGGCCACGACCCCGAGACGGTCGAGAGCGAGCGGTTCAGCTACCAGGTGGTTGCCGACCACAGCCGGGCGATGACGTTCCTGATCGCCGAGGGCGTCGCGCCGGCCAACGAGGGTGCGGGCTACGTCCTGCGCCGCATCATCCGCCGCGCGGTCCGTCACGGACGGCTGCTGGGCATCTCCGAGCCGTTTCTGCGCTCGACGTGCGACGTGGTGGTCGACCTCATGGGCGGCGCCTACCCGGCGCTCGCGGAGGGCCGGCAGCGAATCCTCGATGCGGTGACCACGGAGGAGGAGAAGTTCGCGCGAACCCTGGAGGCGGGCAGCCTCCGCCTGGCGGAGCTCGCGGACGCGGCTGGCGCGGGAGGGACCGTCGCCGGCGAGGACGCCTTCCGGCTGCATGACACCTTCGGCTTTCCGATCGACCTCACCGTGGAGATGGCAGCCGAGCGCGGCGTCGGGGTCGACCGCGCGGGCTTCGACACGGCCATGGCGGAGCAGCGCCGGCGCTCCCGCGGGGAGCGCGGCGCAACGTTCGCGGCCGATCCGGCCATCGCCACGCTTCGCAGCGAGTTCATCGGCTATCCCAACGAGACGAGCGCCGACGGCCTTCGTGTGCTGGCCTTCCTCCCGGGCACCGACGATGCGCCGACGGCCGTCGTGCTCGACCGCACGCCCTTCTACGCCGAGGGCGGCGGGCAGGTGGGCGACCGTGGCGCGCTGATCGGCCCCAATGGGCGCCTTGACGTCGAGGACAGCCAGCGCGCGGGGGAGGCGATCGTGCACCTCGGCACGCTCGAGGGTGCCCTGGCGGTCGGCGATGCCGTGCGTGGCGAGGTCGACGAGGGGCGGCGCTGGGCCGCGGCGCGCAACCACACCGGTACCCATCTCCTGCACCGGGCGCTGCGCGACGTCGTCGGGGAGCAGGCGAAGCAGGCGGGCAGCTGGGTCGGGCCGGACGGGCTGCGCTTCGACTTCCCCGCGTCGGCCGCCACGCCTCGGGAGGCGCTCCGCGAGGTCGAGCGCATCGTGAATGCCCAGATCCGACGCAATGCCGCCGTCGAGCCCGAGTGGATGAGCCTCGCCGAGGCGCAGGCGCTCGGCGCGGACATGTTCTTCGGTGAGAAGTACCTGCCCGACTCGGTGCGCGTCGTCCGCGTCGACGGCTACAGCAAGGAGCTGTGCGGCGGCACCCACGTGGCGGCGACCGGGCAGATCGGCACGTTCGTCATCACCGGCGAGTCGAGCGTGGGCGCCGGGATGCGCCGTCTCGAGGCCGTCACCGGCGAGGCCGCCGCCGACCTCGTCAGCGACCGCCTGGAGGCGCTGCGCGCCGCCGCGCATCTGCTGGGCGGGCGCGAGGAGCAGGTTCCGCAGCGGGTCGAGGCGCTCCTCGCGCGGGTGCGCGACGCCGAGAAGGCGCTCAAGGCGCCGCAGGCCGGCGCGGCTCGGCTCGACGCGGCCGGCACGTTGAGCCAGGCGCAGGAGGCGGGCGGCACGAGGGTGATGGTCCAGTCCTACCCCGAAGCCGATGCCGCCGCGCTTCGTGCCCTGGCCGACGACCTGCGCGGGATCACGGGGCGCTTCGTGCTCGTCGCTGCCGGCGCGGGCGGTGGCCGTGGCTCGCTGCTCGTCGCCGCGAGCCGCGACCTGGTGGGCGAGGGGTTCGACGCGTCCGCGCTCATCCGCGAGGTCGCCCCGCTCATCGGCGGCGGGGGAGGTGGCCGACCGGAGCTGGCACAGGCGGGCGGCGGCGACGTCGCGCGCCTGGAGGAGGCCCTGCGAGAGGCGGGGAGGCTCGGCCTCGAGGCGCTGGCGCGGATCGAGGCGGCATCGAGCGCGACGTGACCGCGGTACGGCAGCTCAGGCGTCGGCTCATGGAACGCCTGCGAACCGCGTCCAGGTCGAGCGGGCCGCCTCCCGCCATCGCCGCGCTCGACATCGGCACCGAGTTCGCCAAGGCGTTGGTGGTGAGCGTGGAGCGCGACGAGTCCGGGATGCTCGTCGGCGTCGTGCGCGGCACTGGACGCCAGCGCCAGGGGCTCACCCACATGCAGTCCGGGACCGTGAGCGACATCGAGGCCGTGGTCGCGAACTGCCGTGTCGCCATGGACGCGGCGCGGACGATGGCGGGGCGGGAGCCGCTCGCCGCCGTGGTCGGGATCGCCGGGGAGCTCGTGAAGGGCGCGACGAGCGCGTACTCCACCCGGCGTGACGACCCGCGGGCGCCCCTCGGCGAGGAGGAGCTCGAGCGCCTCGTGGCGCGGGCGCAGGACCACGCCCTGCGCGAAGCGGAGGAGCGGATCCGCTGGGAGTCCGGCGTCGATCGGCTCGACGTGCGGCTCGTGCACGCCGCGATCGTGGAGATGACGATCGACGGCTACCCGGTGAGCAACCCGATCGGCTTCACGGGCGCGGAGGTCGAGCTCCACCTGTTCAATGCGTTTGCGCCGATGGTCCACCTTGGCGCGCTCCAGTCGGCGGCGACCGCGCTGGGGCTCGAGCTGCTCGGCGTGATCGCGGAGCCGTACGCGGTGGCCACCTGTCTCGCCCCCGGTGAGCTGGGCGATGCCGGGGCCGTGTTCGTCGACATCGGCGGCGGGACCACCGACGTGGCGCTCGTGCGTGGCGGCGGGATCGTCGGGACGAAGATGCTCGCGCTGGGCGGCCGCGCCTTCACGAAGGGCCTCGCCGACCGCTTCGGCGTCTCGTTCGCCGAGGCCGAGACCGTCAAGCTCGCGCCCGAGCACCCGACCGACGTGGACGCGGCGCTCATGGACGACGCGCGCATCTGGCGCTCGGGCGTCGAGCTGATGATCGGAGACCTCGCCGGCGAGGAGCTGCTCCCCGGCCGCATCCTGCTGTGCGGTGGCGGCGCCGACCTGCCGCAGGTTCGAGCCGTCCTGGCGGAGGACGGCTGGTCGGCCCGCCTGCCGTTCGCCCGCCCGCCGCGGGTACGCGCCCTGGCTCCCGACGAGGTGATGGGCCTGCGCGACGCCACCGGCGCGCTCGGCACGCGCCAGGACGTCACGCCGATGGCACTCGCGCACCAGGCGCTCATCCTCGACGCGGGCGCCTCCGCGGTCGATCGCGCGATGCGCGGGGCGGTCCGCGCCATGGACCTGTAAGGAACCGATGGACGACGAGCCGGCCCTCCTGTACCTCGAGGCGGACGACGAGGTCACGACGGTCGTGCGCCGCCTGCGTGCCACCACGGAGCCGCGGGTGGTCGTCGTCGCGCCAGGGCGCTCCCGAGCGACCTCGAGCGTGGTGGCGCTGCGGCTGCTCGCGCGCGTCGCGGGCGAGGAGGGGCGCGAGATCGCGGTGGTGGGCGATGCCCTCACGCGGTCGTTGGCCGCCGAGGCGGGCATCCCCGCGTATCTCAGCGTCGATGACGCTCGCCGCGCGGGCCCGGTCGACCCCTCGTCGAGCCCTCCGCGCCGCGCCGGCATCCACGTTGTCCGCGGTCGCGCGGCCGAGGAGACCGCCCCCACGCTGGCCACCGCCGCCATTCCCGCGACCGACGGGGCATGGGCGGAGACGCGCTCGCACCCAGCGCCCGTTGCCCGCACGGCGTCCCCGAGGCCCGGTCGATTAGAGCGGCGGTTCCCGCTCATGGTCGCCGCCGGCGTGCTCGGCGTGCTCCTCCTGGCCACCGGCGTGGCCGGGGTCATCCTCCTGCCCGCGGCGACCGCCACCATCGTGCCGGCCGTGCGGAGCATCCCCCCGCGGACGTACACGCTGACGCTCGCGGGGCCGGCGGACGGCGCGGTCCGCCGCACGGGCACCGCGGAGGAGCTCGGGACGGTCACCGCGACCGGCACCTACCCGATTCGCGAGCAGGCGGCCGGCACGGTCGTCTTCTTCAACTACAACGTCTCGGCGCAGGACGTGCAGGCCGGCACGCTCGTCGCGGCGAACGAGCAGGCGTTCGCCACCGTCACGCCGGTCATCGTCCCGGAGGGCCGCCTGACCCCGCAGGGCACCATTCTGGCCGGTGAGGCCAGCGTTTCCGTGATGGCGGTGGCGCCCGGGCAGGCGGGCAACGTCGCCGCCGGCGCGATCGACACCGTGCTCAGCGAGGGCCCACGCAACGGCCTGCGCGGCTTCGCGGACAACGAGTCGGGCCTCGTCACGAACCCGAACGCGACGTCGCGAGGCGACGAGCGGACCGGCTCGGAGATCCTGCAGGTGGATGTGGATGCGGCCGTCGCGGCGCTGCAGGTCGCGCTCGTCGCCGAGTTCGAGGAGGCGATGGGAAACGGCGACGTGATCCGCGTGCCGGTCGGAACCCCGCTGGACGTGGCGTTCGAGGGGCTCGAGGGCCTCGTCGGCATGCGAGACCAGCCACCGATCGAGATCCGGGGCAGCCTGCCCTTTGACGTCTGGCTGGTCGACCGTGCGGCGCTCGAGCGTGCCGCTGCCGAGCGCCTTGGCGCGGACCGCGACGCCGTGCCGGACGGCTTCCGCCTGCTGTCCGGCCCGACCGTGGTCGAGGTGACCGGCACCCTGGGCACGCCGGACGGCGTCGAGGCCAGCGTCGCCGTGAGCGGCCGCGCCGTGGCGGACGTGGAGGCCGCCGCGGTGATCGAGCGCATCCGGGGCCTGACGCCCGATGAGGCCGAGGCCGCGCTCTCCGACATCGGGCAGGCCCGAGTCGAGGTCTGGCCGGACTGGGTCACGACCGTCACCGAGGTCGAGCTGCGCGTGCGGGTGATCGTGGAGACGGCGGAGAGCGAGGCGCCCGCGGCGCCGAGCGGAGCCGCGTCACCGAGCGCATCGGCGACGCCGTGACGCGGCTCCTCGGCCTCGATCATGGGTCGAGGCGCATCGGCGTGGCCGTCGGGGACACCGAGATGGGCATCGCCTTCGCCCGGCCGGCGCTCCGCACGCGCTCAGCCGTGGCGGCCGCGGACGCGGTGAAGGGGCTCGCCGACGAAGAGGGAGCCGTCACCGTCGTCATCGGCCTTCCGTACCGCATGGACGGGAGCGAGGGGTCGCAGGCCGCGGTCGTTCGAGCGTTCGGCGAGCGCCTGCGGCGCATCGGCCTCGAGGTGATCTACGAGGACGAGCGCCTCAGCTCGTGGGCCGCGGGCGAGGGTCTCGCGGAAGTCGGTCGGCGGCCGCCGCGCGAGAGCGGAGAGGTCGATTCGGTTGCGGCGAGGCTGATCCTGCAACAATATCTGGACGCCCGCCCATCCCCTGGGCCGCCCGAGGAGACCAGATGACACGACGCCCGGCCTCGCCGTGGGATTACGAGGAGCGCCGAAACCAGCGGATCCGTCAGCTGCGCGAGCAGCGCGAAGGCCCGGTCCGGCGACGGAAGCGGGTCGAGCCGCTCCTGCTCCTGGCCTGGCTGGCGGCATCCATCGCGCTCGTCGGCTTCCTCATCGTCGTCGGGTTCAACATGCTGTTCGCGCCGCGCGTCATGGCCTGGGTCGAGGAGAATCCCCGCGCCATCGAGCACGGCATCGTCCAGGACTTCGTGCAGTGGTATCGGCCCGAGGTGCTCGCGGACGAGCCGGCGAGCGACCAGCCGCAACGCATCACCGTCACGATCGAGCAGGGCGCGACCGACACCTCGATCGGCGAGCGGCTGGCCGAGATGGGCCTCATCCGCAGCGAGATCGCGTTCCAGTACGCGGTGATCCAGGCCGGTCGCGAGGGGACCCTGCCCGCGGGAAGCTACGACCTGTTCCCGACCATGCGCCCGTCGCAGATCGTCGCGGCGCTCCAGGGGCAGCCGTTCGGCGAGGTGACGATGGTGACCCTGCTGGAAGGAGCGCGCCTCGAGCAGGTCGTCGCCGCATTCGGGCAGAGCGAGATGACCATGAACCTCGAAGAGTTCGCGTCGCTGCTCCAGGCGCCGCCGTCGGACCTGCTGAACGAGTTCGAGTTCCTGGCGGATCTCCCGGCGAATCGGTCCCTCGAGGGCTACGTCTCGCCGAACACGTACGAGTTCCAGATCAGCGGAGCGGATGCCACGCCGCGGGCGGTCGTCACGGCCCTGCTGAACGAGTTCGGGCAGCAGCTGACGCCCGAGATCCAGGCCGGCATCACCGCACAGGGACTGACGCTCGACGAGGCGCTCATCATCGCGAGCATCGTCGAGCGCGAGGCGGTGATCGACGAGGAGCGTCCGCTCATCGCCGCGGTCTACATCAACCGCTATCTCCAGCCGGACAACAACGAGACGGTCGGCCTGCTGAACGCCGATCCCACGCTCCAGTACGGGCTGGCGACCGCCGAGCTGCGACCCGAGGGCCACCCGCTGCTTGCGAACACCGAGGGCGCTCGCCTTCCGGTCGACGAGTGGGGTGGCGTCGAGTGGTGGGCGCCCCTCCAGGTCGCCGGAGGCGAGCTTGTCCTGCCCGACTTCCTCGGCAGCTTCCAGACGTACGCGGTGCCCGGTCTCCCGCAGACGCCGATCGCCGCGCCGCGCACCGACGCGGTCGCGGCCGTCGCGACGGCGCCGCTGGGCGACGGCTACCTGTACTTCGTCGCCGGCTGCCCGGGCGGGGTGCGGGACGGCTCGCACTACTTCGCGCGGACGAACGACGAGCACAACGCGAACGTGAACCAGGCGAGCCAGGAGTGCGCCGGCCAGTGACCGATGCGCGCCTCGCGGCGCTGCGCGCGCTGCTCGACGGCCTCGAGCTCGACGCGATCCTCCTGTCGCGCGCCGCCAACAAGCGCTACTTCTCAGGCCTCCGGCTCGCCGCGGGCGAGGAGGCCTCCTGGCCGGGGACGCTGCTCGCCACCCGCGAGGCGGCGGTCCTCCTCGCCGACTCGCGCTACACCGAGCAGGCGCGGCAGGAGGCTCCGGGCTGGGACGTGATGCTCACGATGGGACCGATGCAGCAGGACCTCCCTCCGCTCCTCGTGGAGCACCGCGTCGAGGCGCTCGGCATGGAGGCGTCCGTGGTGACGCACGCCGAGTGGTCGGCCCTCGCCGAGGCCGCGCCGGGCGTCGAGCTGCACGCCATCGACGACGAGCTCGCCCCCCTGCGTCTCCACAAGTCGCCCGACGAGGTGGATGCGATCGCCCGGGCCTGCGCCCTGACCGATGCGTGCTTCTCACATCTGATCGACTTCGTGAAGGCCGGCATGACCGAGCGCGAGGTGGCGTGGGAGCTCGAGGGCTACTTCCGCGCGAACGGCGCGGAGGGGCTCGCATTCGAGACGATCGTCCTCGCCGGGCCGCGCGCGGCGATGCCGCACGGCCAGCCCTCGGACGCGCGGGTGGAGCGCGGCAACGTGCTGCTCATCGACTTCGGCTGCATCGTGGACGGCTATCGGT
>JBDTWT010000027.1:0-13320 GCA_040006555.1 Chloroflexota bacterium | reverse complement strand
GAAATGATCGAGATCGCCTCCGGTGCGGAAGCGCTCGGCTAGGCAAGGAGAGATACAGACCGATGGCGACCGGTAAGGTGATCCAGATCACGGGGCCAGTGATCGACGTCGAGTTTCCGCCCGGCGACCTGCCCGCAATCTACAACGCGCTCGAGATCAAGCGCCCGAAGAAGGAAGGCTTGAAGGGTGCCGATGCGACCCTGGTCGTAGAGGTCCAGCAGCACCTGGGCAACAACTGGGTGCGGGCTGTCGCGATGTCGACCACCGACGGGCTCGCGCGCGGGCTCGACGTCGTCGATACCGGCGCCCCCATCACCGTCCCGGTCGGCGCATCCACGCTGGGTCGGGTGTTCGACGTTCTCGGCCACCCGATCGACGGCAAAGGCCCCGTCAAGGCCGAGAAGAGCCTCCCGATCCATCGTGACCCACCGCCGTTCGATCAGATGGAGACCGAGGCGCAGGTCTTCGAGACCGGCATCAAGGTCATCGACCTGATCGCCCCCTTCCGCCGCGGCGGCAAGGTCGGCGTCTTCGGCGGCGCCGGCACCGGCAAGACGGTCATCATCCAGGAGCTGATCCGCAACATCGCGGCCGAGCACGGTGGCTACTCGGTCTTCGCCGGTGTCGGCGAGCGATCGCGAGAGGGGAACGACCTCATCGGCGAGATGACCGAATCGGGCGTCATCGACAAGACGGTGATGGTCTTCGGCCAGATGAACGAGCCGCCGGGCGCCCGCCAGCGCGTCGGCCTCACCGCCCTCGCCATGGCCGAGTACTTCCGCGACGAGGAAGGCCGCGACATCCTCCTCTTCATCGACAACATCTTCCGCTTCACGCAGGCCGGTTCCGAGGTCTCTGCCCTCCTCGGCCGCATGCCCTCGGCGGTGGGCTACCAGCCGACGCTGGCGACCGAGATGGGCGACCTCCAGGAGCGGATCACCTCGACCAAGAAGGGCTCGATCACGTCGCTGCAGGCCATCTTCGTGCCCGCCGACGACTACACCGATCCGGCGCCGGCGACCACGTTCGCCCACCTCGACTCGACCATTCGGCTCGAGCGATCGATTGCGGAGCTGGGCATCTACCCGGCCGTCGACCCGCTGACCTCGACCTCGACCGTGCTCGATCGGCGCATCGTCGGTGACGAGCATTTCGAGGTCTCGCGGGAGGTGCAGCGAACGCTCCAGCGCTACAAGGACCTCCAGGACATCATCGCCATCCTGGGCATGGACGAGCTGTCGGAGGAGGACAAGGTCTCCGTCTCTCGCGCTCGTCGCCTGCAGCGCTTCATGAGCCAGCCGTTCTTCGTGGCTGAGCAGTTCACGGGGCGCTCCGGCGCCTACGTCGAGCTCAAGGAGACGGTCCGCGGCTTCCGCGAGATCCTCGAGGGCAAGTACGACCAGCTCCCCGAGCAGGCCTTCTTCATGGCCGGCAAGATCGAGGACGTGGTCGCGAACGCCGAGAAGATGGGCTGATGCCGCTCAAGCTGGAAATCGTCAGCCCCGAGCGGATGGTCTACGACGACGAGGTCGACATGGTCATCGTCCCCGGCCGAAACGGACAGCTCGGCATCCTCCCGCATCACACGCGGCTCATCAGCTCGCTGGGCGTCGGCGAGCTGCGCATCAAGAAGGCCGGGAGCGAGGAGTCGATACTCATCTCCGGCGGGTTCGTTGAGGTGCGCCCGGACAAGGTCATCGTGATGGCCGACCTGGCCGAGCACTCGGACGAGATCGACGAGGCGAAGGCCGTCGAGGCCCGAAAGCGCGCCGAGTCGGAGCTCGAGCAGTCGAAGGACCCGGTCGACATCGCTCGCGTCCGCGCCGCGCTTCAGACCGCGCTGATGCGGGAGCGTATCGCCGTCAGGCGCCGCTCGCGGGGCTGACCGGTGCTCGCCTGCGAGCACTGCGGCGCCCGGATGCCACAGCTGCCGGTGCGAATCGAGGTCGTGCGCGAGAGCGGGCCGATCGGCCTGCCCACGAGTCCCGCGCATGGCGAGACCATCAACTTCACCCGGCCGTATCGGTTCTGCTCCGTCGACCACCTCTACGAGTGGGCGCGCGGGCAGCGAATGATGCTCTGCAACCGGCAGCCCACCCCGTTCGAGGCAGGGATGCAGCCGTACCTGCCCAGCCGCCACATGGGCGGCCGCGTCGGGCTGTGCGACGGGCACCACCTCGGGGCGCACGAGTGGAAGGAAGCCTGGCCGAGCTAGGGCCACTCGCTAGACTCCCGAGGTCCATGCAGAAGTTCGTCATCACCGGCGGCGTCCCGCTGACCGGCGAGGTCCGCATCGCCGGCGCCAAGAACGCGGTCCTGAAGCAGATGGCAGCCGCGGTCCTCACGGACGACCCGGTGACGCTGCGAAACGTCCCGAAGATCAGCGACGTGGCGATCCTGCGCGAGCTGATGGGCGATATCGGCTTCGAGCTTCGGCGGGTCGACGGCGACGCGTTGGAGATTCGCGCTCGCGAGTGCTCCTGGCCGTTCGTGCCGCTCGAGGCGGGCATCAAGTTCCGGGCGAGCTTCATCCTGCTGGGGCCGATGCTGGCGCGCTTCGGACGCGTGATCCTGCCGAACCCCGGCGGCGATCGGATCGGCAGACGCCCGGTGGACATGCACGTGTCCGCCATGGAGCAGCTCGGCGCGCACATCGTCTACCGCAACGGGTATTACTTCGCCTCCGCCCCGGAGGGCGGCCTGCGAGGCGCCCGGATCGAGTTCCCGGGCGTGACCGTCATGGGCACCGAGAATGCCCTCTTGGCGGCGACCCTCGCGCGCGGGACCACCGTGCTCGACAACACGGCGCTCGAGCCGGAGGTGGATGACCTCATCGCCATGCTCCGCGCGATGGGCGCGAAGATCGAGCGGACAGCCTCCCGGCGCATCGAGATCGAGGGCGTGGACCGGCTCGGAGGCGTCGACCACCACGTCCTCGGCGATCGCCTGGAGGCGGAGACGTTCGCGATCGCGGCGGCGGTCACCGGCGGCGACGTGCAGATCAAGGGCGTCGACCCCGCGCACCTCGGAGCCTTCCTCGAGGTCGCCGGGGGAATGGGCGTGCCGCACGAGGTCGGCGACGACGGTGCCGGGCTGCGCGTTCGCGGGGCCGAGGCCGGAACCCTGCGAGCGGCCGACGTGCGAACGGCCCCGTATCCCGGCTTCGCCACCGATCACCAGGCACCTCTGTCGGTGCTCATGACGCAGGCGGAGGGCGTCTCGACCATCGAGGAGACGATCCACGAGGACCGCCTCGATCACCTGCGCGAGCTTGCGCGGATGGGCGCCGACGTCGAGGTCCTCGACGAGCGACGCGCCCGCATCACCGGTCCGACCCCTCTGCGGGGGGCCGAGGTCGCCATCGCGGACCTGCGCGCCGGCGCGACCCTCATCCTCGCGGCGCTCGCCGCCACCGGAACGAGCGTGATCTCGGGCGTGGAGCACGTCGACCGCGGGTACGAGCAGATCGAGGCGAAGCTCGTCGCGCTCGGCGCGAGCATCCACCGCATCGAGGCCTAGGCCGGCGACCTCGTGCGCGCAGGCTGGCAGCGCGGGCACCAGTAGGTGAGGCGCGCAAGCGGCCCCTGGCGCGCGTTGCGCACGAGGGTTCCGCATCGCCGGCACGGGCGGCCCCCGCGCCCGTAGACCCACAGCGCCTGCCCCGGCACGCGGCTGCCGGTGGTGGCTCGTGCGCCGCCCCGCGTGTTCGCCTGAAGCAGCCGCCGGGCCGTGGCGAGCGCCGCGCGCAGCTCCTCATCCGTGGAGGCGCAGACCGTCGCCCACGGGTCGAGGCCCTCGATGAACGGCACCTCGCTCTTGTAGACGTTGCCCATCCCTGCCACGGCGCGCTGGTCGAGGAAGGCATTGCCGAGCTCCTCGTCGCCAAGCGCCCAGAGTCGGGCGAGGGCCTCGTCCGCGTCGAAGTCGGCGGCGAGCAGGTCCGGTCCGAGGTTGCCCAGGACGGTCGACCGCCGCAGCTCCGCATCGGTCAGCAGCTCGACGACGGGCGTGCTGAAGGCCACGGCCACGGCCGAGTGATTCTCCAGGACCACGCTGGCGGCCGTCGCCGGCCGATGCCACCGCTCTCCCGGCCGGTATCGGTGCCAGGAGCCCCTCATCCGCAGATGGGTTCGCAGCGTGAGGCCGCCCTCGAAGCCGATGAGCAGGTGCTTCCCGCGCGGCTCGACGCTCGTCACCGTGGTGCCGACGAGGCGGGAGAGGTCCGGGACGCGCCGCATGCCGGGCTGTGGCCGGGCGCGCGCCGCCGTGATCGGGCGCCCGACGAGCGCCGCCCGCAGGACGTCCGCCGTGCGGGCGATCGTGTCACCTTCGGGCATCGCCACATTGTCCGCCGCGAAGCCCGGGGACGGCGGGCCGGTATACTCGCCAGCCCCGGCGACCCTCGTACAGGACCGTTTGCGCTGCGCTCATGAAGATCGGCATCGACCTCGGCACGGCCAACATCCTCGTCTATGTCAAGGGTCGCGGCGTCGTCCTGAGCGAGCCGAGCGTGGTGGCCATCAGCGAGGACGAGAACCGGGTCGTGGCCGTGGGGGAGGAGGCACGCGAGATGATCGGACGCACCCCGGCCAACCTGCGTGCGGTCAGGCCGATGAAGGACGGGGTGATCGCCGACTACGTGATCACCGAGGCCATGCTGCGGCACGTCATCAACCGCGTGGCACGCATCCGGCTCTTTCGGCCGGACGTGATGATCAGCGTCCCGTCCGGCGTCACGAGCGTCGAGAAGCGCGCGGTTCGCGACGCGGCGCTCAAGGCCGGGGCGCGCGAGGCGTACCTCATCGAGGAGCCGCTCGCGGCGGCGATCGGGGCAAACGTGCCGATCGCCGGAGCGTCGGGGAGCATGATCGTGGACGTCGGCGGCGGCACCACCGAGATCGCGGTCATCTCGCTCGGCTCCATCATCGTCAGCGACTCGGTCCGGATCGGCGGCAACAAGCTGGACGAGGCGATCGCGGCGCACATGCGGCGTGCCTACAGCCTCATGATCGGCGAGCGCACCGCCGAGGAGGTCAAGTTCCAGGTCGGCAGCGCGCTGCCGCTCGACGAGCCGCTGCGCATGGAGGTCAAGGGCCGTGACACCATCGCCGGGCTGCCGCGCACGATCCAGGTGACGTCGACGGAGATCACCCAGGCGATGGAGCAGCCGCTCCACGCGATCGTGGGTGCGGTCCGCGGCGTGCTCGAGCGGACGCCGCCGGAGCTCGCGAGCGACATCATCGACAAGGGCATGGTGATGAGCGGCGGCGGTGCGTTGCTGCGGAACCTCGACCAGCTGCTCACCCAGGTGACCGGCGTTCCGTGCCTCGTCGCGGACAACCCGCTCCACTCGGTCGCCATCGGCACAGGAATCGCGCTCGAGAACTTCGCGACCTACCGCAAGAGCCTGGTGAGCGCGTGACGATCGCCGCCACGGCGAGCGCCCTGCGGCAGGCGCTCCGCCAGCGTCGCGAGGCGACCGGTGCGCCGCGGGAGAGGCGGGCGTACGCCGACTTCCACTGCCACACCCGCTTCAGCCGCGACTCGATCCTGCGAGAGGAGACGTTCATCCGCAAGGCCATCGAGCGCGGCCTCACGCACGTGTGCGTCACGAACCACAACAACGTGGAGGGGGCCATCGCCGTCCGCGACAAGGTCGCGGAGCTCGGGCTCCAGGATCAGCTCACGGTGATCCTGGGGGAGGAGGTGTCGACGGCGGACGGCGAGGTGGTGGGGATCTTCCTCACGAAGACGATCCCGCGCGGCCTGTCGGCCAACGAGACCGCGGACGAGATCCATCGGCAGGGCGGGCTCGTGAGCATCCCGCATCCCTTCGACCCGTTCCGCCAGTCGCACATCAGGCCCGGGCCGCTGCGCAACCTCGCCGAGATGGGAAAGATCGACGCGGTCGAGGCCTTCAACAGCCGAATCACGATCCAGAGCCACAACGCGCTGGCGGCCGAGTTTGCCGCCCAGTACGGGATCCCGGGCATCGCCTGCTCCGACTCCCACTCGGCGTTCGAGATCGCGATGTGCTTCAACTCCCTGCCGCCGTTCGAGTCGGCGGGGCAGCTCAAGGCGGGCCTGCCGCAGAACGAGTGGCACGGGAGCCGATCCTCCACGCTCATCCACCTCACCACGCGGTTCGCGGTCTGGAAGAACCAGTTCGACTCGTGGCGCGGCAAGCGCACGGCGGCCGGTCCGATCCTCGGGCCGCAGAAGCCGGAGGAGGTCCAGCGCGAGCCCGTCCAGCGGCCGACCGGCCAGCAGCTGCCACCGAAGGAGGCCGAGGACGCCGGCAAGAAGCGGGAGGCTTCGTGACGGCCGGGCCGCCGGACGGAGTTGCGCCGAACGAGGCGGTCGTTCTGGATGAGGAGGTCTCGCTTCGGCGCCGGCTGCTGAACGTCAGGACGATCGCGTCCCTGCTCTTCGGCCTCTTCCTGCTCTTCCTCCTGTTCCGCCTGGTCTTCGGCGAGGACTTCGACTGGGGGCAGGTCGCCCGCCTCATCGGCGAGGCGAATCCGGGGTTCCTCGCCCTCGCCTTCATCGCCTACTACGCGACCTTCCCGTTGCGCAGCTACCGATGGCGATACGTCCTGTCGCGGAGCGGCGTGAAGATCCGGTTCCGCGACACCACCGAGATCCTGTTCCTCTCGTGGTTCGTGAACTGCCTCGTGCCGGCGAAGCTCGGCGACGTGTACCGCGCCTACCTGCTGCGCAGCAACTTCGGGGCGTCCATCTCGCGCACGCTCGGGACGATCTTCATCGAGCGCGTCGCCGACGTCATCGTCATCGCGGGGCTCGCCCTCGCCGCCGGCTACTGGTCGTTCCGCGGGCGCTCGCGGCCGGAGATCGACGCCCTCTTCATCATCGGCTTCGCGATCACGGTCGCTCTCGTGGTCCTCGTCGTCGTCCTGCGCCTGCTGGGCGCACACCTCAGCCGCTGGCTGCCGGGTCGCCTCGCGGCGCTGTGGGACCGCTTCCACGAGGGCAGCACGGGGGCGATCTCGGTGCGCAGCGTGCCCGTCATCCTGGTCATCACCGCCGGCATCTGGCTGCTCGAGGGTGCTCGCCTCTACTTCGTGATCCGCGCGCTCGACCTTCCCGACGTGGGGCTCGGGATCAGCGCATCGATCTTCGTCGCGCTCGCGGCTGCCCTCCTGACCGCGATCCCCCTGACGCCTGCCGGTTTCGGCTTCGTGGAGGCGGGAATCATCGGCACGCTCGCGCTGTACGGCATCGTGGAGGAGCCCGCGACGGCCGTCGCGCTCACCGATCGCGCCATCACGGTGCTCACCGTGATCGTGCTCGGCGGAATCCTCTACGCGTTCAGCCACAAGATCAGGCGCGCGCACACCATCGGGGCACCCGCCTAGCCCGTCGGTACCTTCCTCCTATTGGCGCAGCACCCCTCCGCTGGGATGCTGCGGTTGCTCGTACGCACCGGCGTTCCATCCGGTCCGCCGGCGTACGGCGCAGGTAGGTCCTACATGACGTTGCAGACGCCGCGATCCTTCAATGCCTGGCTTCGAGGTCAGCTGAAGGAGAAGAAGATGAGCCAGCGCCAGCTTGCGCTGCAATCCGGGGTCGATCATTCGACGATCTCGCGACTCATCAAGGGCGATCGCATGCCGTCGTTGGGGACTGCCACCAAGCTCGCTCGCGGGCTCCGCGAGATCCCGGACGACGGCGAGGGTCCTGCCTACTTCGCCTCGATGTCACGCAGCCAGATGCTCCCCACCGCGCGCGTCGAGTACGCACTGCGCGGTGACGAGGCGCTCACCGAGCCCGACGTGCACGAGCTCATGCAGGCGTACCTGGTCCTGCGCAGCCGCCGCGTCCGCAGCGACGGCAGTGGCCACGGCAACGGGGTCGCCCACGCGGGCTAGACGGTGCGCCTCGACCGGCGCGTGAGCCTGAACGCCTTCGGCGGCAACGTCGGAAGGACCTCCGCACCCCCATACAGCAGACGGGCACGCCGCAGGTTCACCGCGTCGTAGCCCTCGTCCACCCCCGGCGTCTCCATCATGAACGCGGTCCCGCTCTCTGGCAGGCGAGGATCGCGCAGGAGAGCCTGGAGCCCGGACGGGCCGATCCGCCCCGCTCCCACGTGCTCGTGCCGGTCCGTCCGGGAGCCGAGCATCGACCGCGAGTCGTTGAGGTGGACGAGCGCGAGCCGGTCGAGGCCGATGAGCTCCCCGAACCGATCGATCACGTCGCGAGCGCCCTCCGACGTCGAGATGTCGTACCCGGCGCCCCACAGGTGCGCCGTGTCCAGGCAGAACGCGAGCCCGCCGTCCTCCGAGCCGATGCCGTCGAGGATCCCCGCGAGCTCCTCGATCGTCGAGCCGATGGTGTCGCCGCCGCCGGCCGAGTTCTCGAGCACCAGTCGCACCCCTGTGGGCGCCTCGGCAAGGATCGCCGCGACGTTCTCGCGCAGGCGCCTCAGGCCCGCCTGGTGGCCGCTCCCACGGTGCGAGCCGATGTGGGTGTTCACCAGCGTCGCCCCGTACGCGGGCGCTCGCTGCAGCTCGTGGATGAGCCCCGCGCGCGACTGGCTGGCGAATGGCTCCGCCGACCCCGCCAGGTTGATGAGGTAGCTCGCGTGGATGGCGATCGGGGCGATGCCCTCTCGAGCGCAGAAGGCCACGAATGCCGGGGCGTCGGCCGGCGGCTCCGGTCGTCGCCTCCACGCGGTTGGGTTGTCGCTGAAGACCTGGAGGGCGGTGCACCCGATCTGCCGCGCCCGGCGCGCCGCCTTCAGTAGCCCGTCGGCCACACCGAGGTGCATCCCGACCGGCGGGGCGCCGACCGGCCAGCTCAGCCGCCGCCGGGCCGCGGCGTGGGACGCCCGGCGTGCTACGGTGGGTTTCATGGACGGACCCACGACTGACCGCGGGAGGGCCGACCTGCTGACGATCGGGCTCCTGGTCTTCTTCGTCTCGCTGCTCGTCCTGGTCGGGGCGCTGCTCTACCTGCCGTCGGTGCTCTAGGCGCGCGGCTCAGCGTCTACCCCCGCCCCGGTCCACCACCGGGTCGATCAGGCCGTAGTTGCCGTCGCGTCGCCGATAGACCACGGACGGGCGCTCGGTCTCGGCGTCGAGGAACACGAAGAACGAGTGGCCGAGCTCGTCCATCCGGGCGATCGCGTCCTCCTCGAACATCGGTGTGAGGGCGAAGCGCTTCGTCTTCACGATCGAGGGCGCCGCCGAGTCGCCGCGGGCCGGCGTCCCCACCTCGCCGACGCCGGCGCGGGCGAGGACGTCGTCCACCTCGTCGGTCGCCCGCTCTCGCACGCGCCTCGCGCGCTTCTTGGTCTGGACGATCTGCCGCTCGAGCTTGTCGAGGACCGCGTCGACCGCGGCGAGCGGCGTCGGGCCAGGCGACGTGGAGCGCACGACGGTGCCGTTGGAGACGAGCGTGACCTCGGCGACGTGCGACTCGTCGGTCGAGTGCGAGGCGTTCCCGATGAGCTCGACCCTTGCCTCCGCGTCGGGGTGGGACACCCGGTCGAGCCGCTGCAGCTTGCGCTCGATGTCGGACCGCAGGCTGCTCGTCAACTCGAGGTGCCGGGCCGCCAGAGTGATCTTCACATCCTGCTCCCCGCGGCTGCGAAAGTGCCCCGCTACGGTAGCACCGCCCGCCCCGGTGCCGGCTCACACTTCCCGGGCGACCGCGAAGCCGTAGGCTCGCTCGCAGCCGGCCGCCAGCAGCGCGCCCGCGCACACCTCCATCGTCGCCGAGGTGGTCAGGATGTCGTCGACCACGATGACCGCGGGCGGAGGTCGGGCCCCGTCGACGACGTGAAATGCCCCGGCCAGGTTGCGCAGGCGGGCGGCGCGATCGAGCTCGTGCTGCTTCGTCGTGGCGCGTCCGCGCACGAGGAGCGGCTGGACCGGCACCGTGGCGCGACGCGACAGCGCGTCGGCCAGGAGCGCGGCCTGGTTGAAGCCGCGCTCTCGCTCGCGCACGGGGTGGAGCGGCACCGGGACGAGCGCGGCCGGCCCCGAGATCGCGAGCAGCGTGCGCAGGGCGGGGAGCGCCGCGGCCGCGAGCTCGCCGGCGACTCGTGCGGCGCCCGCGTACTTCATGCGTTGGAGGATCTTGCGGAGCGGCCCCTCGTACGTGAATGCGGCGATCGCAAGGATCACCCGCTCGCCGATCACCGCGCCGGCGTCGGCGGCGACGAATCGATCGCCCGGGTCGCTCGGCGGCCGGAACGTCGCGCGGCACGCGTCGCACAGCAGTACGCCAAAGCGTCCGCACCCCGCGCAGGCCGGGGGCAGCAGCGTGTCCAGGAGCCCCATCGGCGAGAAGCCTGGCGGGTGCCGATTACCGCCGGCGTATCGGTGGCTTACGAGCCGAGGTGCGTCGTCTCCAGGATGTCGCCCACCTGGGTGCCGGTCGCCGCGATCCGGCCGACCGGCAGCTCAAGGCAGTCGCGCGCGCCGCGCGCCCACCAGACGACCTGCCACGGGCGCAGGCCTGGCGCGGTTCGCGTGACGCGCCCGGCGCCGTCGACGAACACCGCGTCGATCGCGTAGCGCATGAAGAACATGTGGATGGACGGCGCGTGCTCGATGAGCAGGCCGTCGCCGAGCTCGTCCTCAGCCGTGCGCAGCAGGCCGACCGTTCGCTCGCGCATCGAGCTCGCCACGCGGATGTCGTCGGCGAGCTCCGTCCCGCGGGTGACGTTGTGGACGCGTGCGCGCCGGGAGGCATCGGTCACTCGTCTGCAGTCCTGGAGGAGGCGAGGCGCGGGATCACGGGCCACCGGCACTCGCCGGCGGACGATGTCAGATCCCGACCCCGCCCATGACGGTGACGACCGCCGGCCCGAGGATGACGATGAAGATCGTCGGGAAGATGCAGCCGACCATCGGGAAGAGCATCTTCACCGGTGCCTTGGCCGCGGCCTCCTCAGCCCGCTGGCGGCGCTCGATGCGCAGCTGCTGCGACTGGATCTGGAGGACCTTGGCGATCGGCACGCCGAGCTGCTCGGCCTGGACGATCGCGCCGATGAAGTTGGAGACCGGGCGCGCGTCGGCCCTGGCCGCCACGTCGCGCAATGCGTCGCGGCGCGTGCGACCCATCCGGACCTCGGCCAGCGCCTGGCCGAACTCGTTGACGAGCGGACCCTCCATCTTCTCGACCACCTTGGCGAGGGCGGCGTCGAAGCCGAGGCCCGCCTCGACGGAGATGGTGAGCAGGTCCAGGGCGTCGGGCAGCTGGAGGACGATCTCCATCGAGCGCTTCTTGATGCGCTTCGAGAGCCAGTACTCCGTGATGACGTAGCCGAAGCCCAGGAGGGCGACGCCGAAGAGCATGCCGAGCGCCGGACCACCGAGCAGGAGGCCGATGGCGAAGCCACCGAGCGCTCCACCGATGGCGGCGAGCATCTTCACGCCCATCCAGTCGGCGCCCTGGAGGCCGCCGGGGTTCCCGGCGCGAGCGAGCCGCGCCTGCGCGCGGGTCACCATGCCGCCCTGGTCCTTCTTCCTGACCTTCGACAGGCGCTTGACGAGCGGGCGCAGCGTCCGCTCGAAGAACGGCTGGTCGAGGTCCATCTCCTCCAGGGTCTTCGCCTGCACGACCAGCTGCGACAGGCGCTGCTGGACCGCGTCCGGAGCCGGCTTCGAGACGAAGCCGATGAAGAGGAGGAGCACTGCCGCGCCGGCGATGCCCGCGATGAGGAGCTCGGTCGGAATGTTCATGGCCTCAGACCTTGATGTTGACGATGCGGCGGATCATGAGATAGCCGAGGCCCATGCTCACGCCGCCGATGGCGAACAGGAACAGGCCCATCGGCAGGCCAAGGAACTCGGGCGGCTTCTCGAACATGGCGCCCATGTACGAGGGGCTGATCACGAAGAGGATCGCGCCCAGCGCCGCCGGCAGCGCGAGGAGCACGTACCCGCTGTAGCGGCCCATTGCCGTCAGCGTGTTGATCTCGCCCTTGATACGAATGCGCTCGCGGATGGTGAACGCGATCGCGTCCAGGACGTTGGCGAGGTTGCCGCCGACCTGGCTCTGGATGTTGATGGCGGTGACGACGAGCTCGAGATCCTCGGAGTCGACGCGGCGCACGAGGTTGTTTAGCGCCGACTCGAGGTTCTGGCCGAGGTTCATCTCGCGCACCACGCGGTCGAACTCGTCAGCCATCGGGCCCCCGGCCTCGCGCTTGACGAGGTCGATGCCCTGGAGGAACGAGGAGCCGGCCCGCAGCGAGTTGGACAGGAGAGTGATCGTGTCCGGCAGCTGCGTGTTGAACTCCTTGAGGCGCTTGGCCGCCCGTCGCTTCAGGTACATGCGCGGCACGTACGCCACGATGAGGAAGAAGAGCAGGAGGACGGGGAGTGACTGGAGCACCGGGATCACGATCCCGAACGCGAAGGCGGCGGCCACGAAGAGGATCGGCGAGATGAGCCACAGCGTGACGAACTCGGCCGGCTTGAGCTTCAGGTCCGCGCGGGCGAGGTCGGTCGAGAGGCGGGCCGCACGGTCCTGCCCCTCCATGGCGCGATTGATCAGGCCGGTGACCGCGGACTGGCGGCCGGCCTCGACCGCCGCTTCGCCGCCACCGGAGGCGTAGCGCTCGAGGCGTGAGCTCACGGTGTCGCCCGAGCCCGCTCGCGCGATTCCGAGCGCCAGGACCATCACCGAGAGCGCGGCGAGGCCCGCGACGAGGAACGGCATCATTCCCATGACTAGTAGGGGGCGCCGAAGGTGTTCGGCGGAAGGTGGATACCCGAGACCTCGAACTTCTCGACGAACTTGGGCCGGATCCCGGTCGGGCGCAGGCGCCCCTGGATCTTCCCGTCGATGACGCCGGTCTGCTCGAACACGAAGATGTCCTGCATGACGACGACGTCGCCCTCCATGCCCTGGACCTCGGTGATGTGGGTGATCCGGCGCGAGCCGTCCTTCATGCGGCTCTGGTGCACGATGACGTCGACTGCGGAGGCGATCTGCTCGCGAATGGCGCGGAGGGGGAGCTCCATGCCGGTCATCATCACCATCGTCTCGAGGCGGGACAGCATGTCGCGCGGCGAGTTGGCGTGGCCGGTGGACATCGAGCCGTCATGGCCGGTGTTCATGGCCTGGAGCATGTCAAGCGCCTCGGCGGAACGGCACTCCCCGACCACGATGCGGTCGGGGCGCATACGCAGGGCATTCCGCACCAGCTCGCGGATCGCGATGGCTCCCTTGCCCTCGATGTTTGCGGGTCGTGACTCGAGCGTCACCACGTGCTCCTGCCGAAGCTGGAGCTCCGCGGCGTCCTCGATCGTCACGATTCGCTCGTCGTCGGGGATGAAGGAG
>JBDTWT010000026.1:0-13879 GCA_040006555.1 Chloroflexota bacterium | reverse complement strand
CGCAGCGGGTTCGGGCGCGCCTCTGCCGGCGCGGCCGAGCGGCCGCGCCGGCGTTCGCCAGCCTTCTCGGCGTCCGCCGTGCGCGTCGCCATCGGCTACTCGCGCTCCTTGATCGCGTGGCCGCCGAACTCGTTGCGCAGCGCCGCGAGGACCCGGTCGGCGTAGCTGTCCGGCGTGCGGCGGCTCCGGAAGCGCTGGAGGAGGCTGAGCGTGATCACCGGCGCCGGCACGTCGTGGTCGATCGCCTCCGCGACGGTCCAGCGTCCCTCGCCGGAGTCGGCGACCCAGCCGGTGATGCCGTCGAGCTCGTTCCCGCCGCGCTCGAAGGCATTCGCCGCGAGCTCGAGGAGCCACGAACGGATGACGGAGCCGTTGTTCCACATGCGTGCCACGGCGGCCAGGTCGAGGTCGTAGTCGGACGCGTGGAGGATGTCGAAGCCCTCGCCGTACGCCTGCATGATCCCGTACTCGATCCCGTTGTGGACCATCTTCACGTAGTGCCCGGCGCCCGCGTCGCCGCAGTACAGGTAGCCGTTCTCGGGAGCGAGGGTGCGGATCACCGGTTCGAACCGCTCGAAGATCTCCCGCTTGCCGCCGATCATCGCGCAGAAGCCGACCTCGAGACCCCAGATGCCGCCGGACACGCCGATGTCGAGCCACTCGATGCCCTTCTCCGCGAGCTCGGTGGCATGGCGACGCGAGTCGTGGAAGCGGCTGTTGCCCGCGTCGATGATCACGTCGCCCGGCTCCAGGATCCCTGCGAGCTGCTCGATCATCGCGTCGGTCGCCGGCCCGGACGGCACGCTGATCAGCACGTGCCGAGGCGGCTTCACGAGCTCGGGGATCCGCTCGAGCGCCTCGGCGACGGTCGCCCGGCCCTCGTTTTCCGCCTCGGCGGCGAGCTCCGTGGCGACCTGCTCCGTCCGGTTCCAGACCACCACGTCGTGGCCGCCACGAGCGGCACGCCGCGCCATCCCGGCGCCCATTCGCCCCAGACCGCAGATCGCGAGCTGCATCGGTTCAGCCGTCTCCTTCAACGTCTCATCGGGTGGGGGTCAGCGCAGCGCCGCGCCGATCATCGTCTCCAGCCTCGGGAGGCCCTCACGAGCGTCGCCGAGGTGGACCCGCAGCGCCCTCCGCCCGCGTCGCTGGAGTGAGGCGAGGTCGCCGAGCGCCTGTGCGGCGATCAGGGTGCCGAACGTCTCGGCCCAGCCCGGGATCGGCAGGTCCTTGGCAGGGTCCGCGGTGATCTGGAGGAAGACGCCGGTGTCGGGCCCGCCCTTGTGGAGCTGCCCGGTCGAGTGCAGGAAGCGCGGGCCGAACCCGAGCGTGGTCGCCACGCCGAGGGCATCGCGGACGCGTGCTCGGATCCGCTGGAGCCGCTTCGCGATCTCGGCGTCCTGCGGCAGATAGGCGAGGATCGCGAAGTAGTCGCGCCCGGGCTCGAGCAGCGAGAGCAGCCGCCCGATCGCTCCGTCGACCGTGACGGGCGTGTCGCCAAGGGCCGTGGGGTCGGCGGTCACGGCGATCCCCGGCTCGCTGACGAGGGGAGCCGGCTGGGGCAGCGCGCCGCGGACCCGGTATGCCTCGAGGAGCTCGGTCGTCGCGTCCTTGCTCTCCTGGACGTTGGGCTGGTCGAACGGGTCGATCCCCAGGACCATCCCGACCGCCGCGGTCGCCACCTCCCAGCGAACGAACTCGCCGCCGATGTCGATCGGATCGTCGAGCACGATCTCCTCGAGCAGGCTGCCCCGCGCGCGCACCGCGTCGACGAAGCCGCCCCACGCGTCGTTCGCCTCGTCGCCGAGCCGGAGGGTGACGAAGACGCGGTCGTCGCCGTAGGCGTCGGGCGCGCCGGGTGGCTCGCCGACGATCGGCACGATGCCGGTGCCCGCCTTGCCGGTGCTCTCCGCGATGAGCTGCTCGGCCCAGTCCCCGAAGGCAGCGAGCCGCGGCGAGGTCACGATCGTCAGCTTGTCCCGTCCGTCGAGGGCGGCCTCGCCGATGGCGGCGCCCAGCCGGAGCCCGGGATTCGCAGCGGCGTCCGGCTCGCGGCACGCGGCTGCCATCGCGCGCGCCCGTTCGAGGAGCCCCTCGAGGTCGACGCCGTTCAGCGCCGCCGGCACGAGGCCGAAGACGGTGAGCGCGGAGTAGCGCCCGCCGACGTCCGGGGGAGCATCGACGATGGCGCGGAACTCCTGCGCCCGCGCGAGCTCGGTGAGCAGCGTGCCGGGATCGGTGATCGCGACGAAGTCGAGCGCCGGCGCGATGGCCGCCATCGCCGCCTGGAATGCGTTCGGCTCCGTGGTCGAACCCGATTTCGAGCTCACGCAGAAGAGGGTGCGCTGCTCCCCGGCCCACGAGCGAAAGCCCCGCACGGCGTCCGGATGCGTCGAGTCGAGGACGCGCAGCTCGAGGCCCTCGGCGGACGCGGCACCCGCGCTCTCCGCTCCGCCGGCCCAGCCGAAGACGCGGGCGAAGAGCTCCGGCGCGAGGCTCGATCCGCCCATGCCGAGGACGGCCGCCCGCCGGTACCCGTCCTCGCGCACGTCACGCGCGAGGTGCTGGAGCTCGACGATGCGGGCCGTCATCGTGTCGGGGAGGTCCAGCCAACCCAGCCAGCGGGCGATCTCCTCGGGAGCCTTGCCCGACTCCGCCCAGAGCGTGCCGTCCTTCGCCCACAGCCGGTCGGCGACGCGGTCGGCGGTCCAGCGCTCGAGCCGCGTGCCCGCCGCGGCCGCCACGCCCGTCATGCCGGGGCGAGCTCCTGTCGCTTGGACTCGATGCTCTCGATGAGCTCGTCGAAGCTCTTCGCGAACGAGGCGACGCCCTCGTCGGTCAGCTCGTCGGTCACGCGCCTCATGCTGATGCCGAGCGCCTCGACCTCGCGCAGCGCCCGGTGCGCGCCCTCGAGATCGCGGTCGATCGTCCGCTCCACGCGGCCGTGGTCGAGGAAGGCGGTGATCGTCTCTGTCGGCATCGTGTCGACGGTGTCGGGGCCGATGAGCTCCTCGACGTACAGCACGTCGCGGTAGTCGGGGTTCTTCGTGCTCGTGCTCGCCCAGAGGCAGCGCTGCACGCGGGCGCCGGCGGCGCGGAGGTCGGCGAACTCGTCGCCTCCGAAGATCTCGTTGAAGGCCTCGTACGCCAGCTTCGCGTTGGCGATCGCCGCCTTCCCCCTCGCGTCCAGGGCCGGCGGAGTGCCCATCTCGTTCAGCACCTTGTCCACCTTCGTGTCCACGCGGCTCACGAAGAAGCTCGCCACGCTCGCGACGCGCGAGACGTCCTCGCCGCGCTCGTGGCGCGCTCGCAGCCCGGCGATGTAGGCGCGCGCAACGCGGCGGTAGACGTCCACGCTGAACATGAGCGTCACATTGACGTTGATGCCCTCGCCGATGGCGGCCTCGATGGCCGGGATGCCGGCCTCGGTCGCCGGGATCTTGATAAAGACGTTTGGACGCTCAAGCCGCGCCCACAGCCCCCGGGCACGCGCGATCGTGGCGTCCGTGTCCGCGGCGAGGGCGGGCTCGACCTCGATGCTCGCGAAGCCGTCCGCGCCATCGGCCTCGTCGTAGACCCTGCGGAGGACGTCGGCGGCGTCTCCGACGTCCGCGACGGCGATCTCCTCGTAGATCGTCCGCGCGTCGTCGCCGGACTCGATCTCGCGCCGGACGAGGTCGTCGTACTGACCGCTCGCGACCGCCTTCGCGAAGATCGTCGGGTTGCTCGTCAGGCCGCGGATCCCCTCGTCGACGAGGTCGGAGAGCTTCCCGGAGGCGATGAGGTCCCGGTCGATGAAGTCGATCCACGGGCTCTGTCCGAGCTCCCACAGGCGCTGGAGGGCGTTGCGCTGCTGGCTGCCCGCCCGCTGCCTCGCACGCTCGGACTCTCCGTCCTGGTCGACCGCCTTGTCCTGGCGGCGGTCCGCCTCTGCTCCGGTCATCGGGTCGCCTCCGTTACTGGCGCCGGCTGCCGCCGACCTCGCTCGTGGTGCGCTCTCGTTCGGCCGCGCGCGAGACGAGGGCCCTCGCCGCGTCGGCGATGTGCTCCGCGTCGATCCCCGCCGCGGCCATCAGCTCGGCAGGCGTCCCGGAGGTGGGCATTCCGCGCACGGCGAGCTTCGTGACGAGCGGATGCGGCCGCTCGGCGGCCAGGACGTCGAGCACGGCATCGCCGATGCCACCCTCGGGCCAATGGTCCTCCACGGTCACGATGGCGCCCGTCTCCCGCGCCGCCGTCAGAACGGTCTCGGCATCGATAGGCTTGACGCTGTACAGGTCGACGACCCGGGCGGCGATGCCATCGGCGCGCAGCGCATCGGCCGCCTTGATCGACTCGTGGAGCGTGATCCCGGCGCCGATGAGCGTGACCACGTCGACCTCGCTCTGGCGCACCACCCTGGCGCCGCCGATGAAGAACTCCTCGCCGGGCTCGTAGAGGATCGGCGTCTTCTCTCGTGTCGTGCGCATGAAGACGATCCCGTCGCGGTCCGCCATCTGCGGCACGAGCGCCGCCGTCTGGTTGGCGTCGCTCGGGTAGAGCACCGTCGAGCCGTGGACCGCCCGCAGGCTGGCAAGGTCCTCGAGCGCCATCTGGGACGGGCCGTCCTCGCCGATGCTGACGCCGGCATGCGAGCCGACCAGCGCGATGTTCGCGCGGCTGACGGCCCCCATTCGGACGAAGTCATAGGCTCGCGAGAGGAACGCGGCGAAGGTGGCGGCGAACGGCTTCCAGCCGCGCACCTGGAACCCGACGGCGGTCGCGACCATCTGCTGCTCGGCGATGTAGGCCTGGAAGAACCGCTCCGGGAGGGCCTCGGCAAACTCCTCCGTGTACGTGCTGTTGCCGACCTCGCCGTCGATGGCGACGACCTCGCCCCGAGCCTTTCCGAGCGCGACGAGCGCATCGCCGAAGGCCTTGCGCGTCGCCTCCTTGGTGCCCGGCTCGTAGACCGGCAACCGCAGCTCGGTCGTGGGGAAGCGGTGGGGCTGCCCTTCGAAGGCGGGCTTCGGGACGTCGACGTGGATGTCCCGCATTCCCCCGAGCTCAGCGATCGCCGCATCCGGGTCGTCGAGTGGCTTGCCGTGCCTGCCCGGCTGGTTCGCGACGGCCTTGACGCCGTGCCCCTTCTCGGTCCGGGCGATGAGCACCGTCGGCCGGCCGCTCGTCTCGACCGCCGCGGCCAGCGCGCGGTCGATGTCGGCCACATCGTGCCCGTCGAGGGTGATCGCGTTCCAGCCGAACGCCTCCGCGCGTCGCCGGTACGCCTCCAGGTCCCAGCCGTGCATCGTCTCGCCGGTCTGACCCAGGCGGTTCACGTCGATGATCGCGGTCAGGTGGTCGAGCTGCTCGACGCCGGCGTGCTCGAAGGCCTCCCACATCGAGCCCTCGGCCATCTCGGAGTCACCGCACAGGACCCAGACGCGATACGGGAGCCGGTCGAGCTTCTTCCCGGCGAGCGCGACGCCGACGGCGATCGGCAGGCCCTGGCCGAGCGAGCCGGTCGCGACGTCCACCCACGGGAGCAGCGGGGTCGGATGACCCTCGATGCGTGAGCCGAACTTGCGGAACGTCAGCATCTCGTCGTCGCCGATGGCGCCCGCGGCCTTGTAGATCGCGTACAGCAGCGGCGACGCGTGGCCCTTGCTGAAGATCAGGTGGTCGTTGCGCGGGTCGTCCGGGGACCCGAAGTCGTAGTGCAGGTACTTCGACATGAGGACAGCCATGAGGTCGGCCGCCGACATCGACGACGTGGGGTGCCCGCTGCCCGCCGCGCTGCTCGACCGGATCGAGTCGACGCGCAGCTGCTGGCCGAGCTCGCGCCACTGTTCCTGCTGCTCGGACGTCATGGGTATCGGCTCCGCAAGTTGTCTGCCGGGTGAGCGTGGGATCTCATGATACGGCGAGGGCCTGGAATGGCCGCTCGGCGGCCAAGCCCGGGAAGCGAAACGGCGGCCCCTGAAGCCACTCCCGCCAGCGATCAGGGCGAAGCCGGTGCCACGCCTCGTGGCAGATCGGTCACCCAGCAGCCGATGTGCACGCGCCGGTGCCGATCGTGCCACGCCATGCGGCACCTCCGAACAGCGAGGTCGCCTCCACCCCCGCCGGGTGGCGGACGTGCCACGTCATGCGGCACCTCCGGCAGCGAGGACGCTCCCTGCGCCGCTCGGCGCGGAAGCTAGCCGCGCATCATGCGGAAGCAGTCCGAGCAGTACACCGGGCGGGCGCCGGTCGGGCGGAACGGCACCTGCGTCTGGTTGCCGCAGCGGGCGCACGTCGCGTCGTGCATCTCGCGAGGTCCCCGAGCATATGCCCCTCCACCGTCCGCCGACTGGTAGCTGCCGGCGGAGCCGTAGCTGCCGGCGCCGCCACCGTTTCCGCTCGCGCGGCGCTGCGCGCGGCAGGACGAGCACCGCTTCGGAGCGGACGAGAAGCCCTTCTCGGCGAAGAATGCCTGCTCCGACGCGGAAAAGACGAACTCGATTCCACAGCAGGTACAGGTGATGACCTGGTCCGTGTAGGCCACGTGCAGAAACCCTCCCTGGCTGGGTGTTGACCACGCCGCTCCGGTCGCTCGACGCCGGTCCGGGGTCTTGCCGCTGCCCCGGCCGAAGATGGAAGTGGTGAGGGGAGGGAAGGCTGGTGGCGCCGCTCGGGACGGCTCGACGCGCGGAGTATTGCGGACGGGCTCGACCGCCGCAATAGGGAATTGTCGGTCGCTAGGATGGGCCGATATGCGGACGGCGATCGTGGTGGCCGGGGCCTTGATGATCCTCGCCGGACTCGTGTGGCTGGCGCAGGGCCTCAACCTCCCGTTTGCCCCCCGCAGCTTCATGACCGCCGATCGCGTCTGGGCGTTCATCGGGGCGGTGGTTGTGGCCGCTGGGACGGCCGTCGTCGCCTGGGGGCGTCGGTCGCGGTGAGCCCTACCCCACGCGAATCCCGGCGTCGGCCATCTCCGCGAGCGCTCGCTCGCCGTCGTCCGGGCTGAGATCCACCGCGGCGATTGCCTCCGCCAGAACCTCGACCTCAAAGCCGAGGCGGGCGCCATCCAGTGCCGTCGCCTTCACGCAATAGTCCGTCGCCAGGCCGCAGACGACGAGGCGTGCGATGCCCCGCTCGCGCAGCCGGGCCTCGAGCTCCGTGGCCGCCTCCTCGCCCGTCCGCGGGTCGCGCACCGTGAAGCCCGAGTATCCGTCCTCGCCACTCGTGCCCTTGCGCACCCGGAGCGCATCCGCGGGAAGCGCGAGGGCGGGATGAAGCTCCGCCCCCCATGTGCCGCGGACGCAGTGCACCGGCCAGATGCCGCCGTCCTTCGCGAAGTGCGGCGTGACCTCCGGGTGCCAGTCCTGGGTCGCCACGAGGAGCGCATCCGCCTCCGTGGCCTGGGCGATGGCATCGTTGACGCGGGGGACGATCGCCTCGCCACCCGCAACCGAGAGGCTGCCGGACGGATCGGCAAAGTCGTTCTGCACGTCGACGACGACCAGGGCGGTGCGCTCGTCGTATCGGTTCATGCGGCCCGATCGTAGCCGCACGCGAGGCTCAGGCGGGAGCGACTCCGAGGAAGGGCAGGAGCCCGAGGACGCCGATGACTATCAGGTAGACGGCCACGAGGTAGTTCAGGAGCCGAGGCACGATGAGGATGAGGACGCCGATGAGGATGGCCAGCACAGCGGCCCAGAACGTCGTGTTTCCGAGATCGATGACCATGTGGGTTCACCTCCTTGACGATGCGGGGTGCACCCCGCGTGCCGGGATCCTCGCCGGCCCCGATGCTCAGGTCGGGAAGATGCGCCTCAGCCGCCGATACGCGCGAGAGGCCGAGCTGCGGGTCGCCAGCGGCGGAGGTGGCGACGGCCGCACCCACGCCTGGGGTCTCGTTGCGCCGATCGGCTGCGGCTCACGTTCCAACCAATCGCCTCCGGCGTCCGTGACCGGCTGAGGATTCACGAGAGCGTCGAGCGCCGCAAGGCCCTCGTCGAGCTCGCGCGACCCGGACGACTCGATCGGGATCGCCGTCGAGGTATCCCGCGTCGCTTCGGCGCTCGAACGAACCCAGGCGGCCGGTGGCTCCGCGGGCGGCTCGTCCGCCTCGCCGTCGGCGGGCTGGCCCGCGGCTCCGGCCGCGTCCGTCGGCACCTCCGACTCTGCTGTTGGACTCAATGCGGCAGGCGCCTCCGGCTCTCGTGGCGGGATCGGTGCAGCTGGCGCCTCCGCCTCCCGGGGCGGGCTCAACGCCGCCGGCGCGTCCGCCTCCTCGGCGCTGATCCAGCCGGGTTCCTCGATGGCCGCGCTGTAGCGCTCCTGATCCCACGCGATCTCGGCTCCCGAGTCGCCTTCGCCCGCTCCGCTCTCCTCGACGACGGCGGCGGCGGCGGCCACGGGTGTCGGCTCCACCTTGGCACGGGGCTCCGGCTGGGGCTCGGGCTCAAGGTCCGCCTCGACATCGGCCTCGACGTCGGCCGCTGCCCTCGCAGCTTCCGTCGGCACCACCTCCGCGGCCGCAGCCGCGGCGACCTCGGAATCGGCCCTGCCCTCGTCGGCGACCGGAACCTGGTCGGCCGACGGGAGCTCGCGCGGGAGCGAGGCATCGGCTCCTCGATCCGGCAGTTCGGCCTCCCGAGCATCGGTCGCCTCGGGCGGATGCTCCTGGCGCAGCGCGGCCAGCGCCGCCGCGGTTTCCTCCGCGCCGGGCAGCTCGAGGAGGCTCGGATCCTCCGCGCGCGCGAGCGCGTCCGCGAAGCGCTCGCGCGCCCGCCGGGCCGCGCGGGGCTTCCGCCGGTGCGGGCCGGCCTCTTCTTCGTGGGTCGCCGGTGGCTCCGCGTCATCGTGCGCGGTGCCGGTCGTGCCCTCCTCGGCCGATGCCGTCTTGACCGCAGGGCTGGCCGGCGGCGGCTGGACCACGCGCTCCGTCGGGATGGGCCACGGGGTCGAGGACCATGACGACGAGATGGGTGCGGCGCTCGAGGGGAGTCGGAGGTCGACGCGCGCCTCGAGCATGTCGACGCGCGACCGGAGGCCGGCGACCTCGCCACGGGCCTCGCCGAGCGCAAGGAGGGCCTGCCCGTAGCGCTCCGTGAGTGAGCGGAACTCGGTGAGCAGCTCACGAAAAGGCGTGGCCTCGGACGCTCCATACCCGGGATCGGCCGGCCGGTCTACCGGCGGTGCCGCCGGCACGGTGGCGGGCTCGGCCTTCAGGCGAACCCGCATCGCCCCGCCGAGATCGGCGGAGCCCGTGATGATCCCGCGCGCCAGCAGCTCCCAGACCCGCTCCCGTGGAACGCCCAGGACAGATGCCGCCTCTTCGACCGTGTAGCCGTCCACCGCCCGTGATGGTAGCGCGCACCATCCGCCACTAGGAAGTGGCGGCGCGTCGACGGCGGCCAAAGCGCGGCGCGTCGACGCCGCTATGATCGGCGCTTCGTGACGACCGCCCTGCGTGTGCCCACCCTCCCCGGGCACGACCTCAACCTCCCCGCCGGCCTCGAGGGCCTCGGCGAGCTCGCGTACAACCTGTGGTGGAGCTGGACCCCGCAGGCGCAGACGCTGTTCAGCCGCATCGACTCGGGGGCGTGGACCAGGCACCGCAACCCGATTCCGGTGTTGCGCGGGGTCACCACGGCCCGATGGGCGGAGCTCGCGGCCGACGAGGACTTCATGGTGGACGCCACCAGGGTGGTGGACGAGTTCCAGCTCTACATGACGGACGGCAACGACTCCTGGTACCAGACGTCACCGGAGCGGCAGCTGCCCGGCATCATCGCGTACTTCTGCGCCGAGTTCGGCCTGCACGAGTCGATGCAGTTCTACTCCGGCGGCCTCGGCGTCCTCGCCGGCGACCACTGCAAGAGCGCCTCCGACGCGGCGCTGCCGTTCGTCGGCATCGGCCTCCTTTACCGCCGGGGCTACTTCCGCCAGCAGATCGATGCCGATGGCCACCAGGAGCACGCCCAGCCGGACGTCGATCCCGCGCAGCTCCCCCTGCGCCGGGCGAGGGGACGGGACGGGGCGCCGCTGGAGGTGTCGGTCGAGATCGCCGAGCGCACGGTGCGGGTCGCGGTGTGGGTCGCGCAGGTCGGCCGCGTGCCGATCCTGCTGCTCGACACCGACATCCCGGCGAATGACCCGGCTGACAGGCCCATCACCCACATCCTCTATGTCCGGGGCCGCGAGATGCGGCTGTGCCAGGAGCTGGTGCTCGGCATGGGCGGCGTCCGCGCCCTCCGAGCGCTGCGACTCGAACCGGAGGTCTGGCACCTCAACGAGGGACACTCGGCGTTCCTCCTCCTCGAGCGGGCGCGCGAGTCCGTCGCGGAGACGCCGAACGTCTCGGCCGCCGAGGCGCTGTGACACGCCGGGCGGAACGCGGTGTTCACCATCCATACCCCGGTCCCCGCCGGAAACGAGACCTTCGGCCGCGACCTCCTCGTGCACGCCCTCGCCCCGTGGTTCGCCGCCAGCCGCATGACTCCGGGCGAGCTGTTCGAGCTGGGCCGCGCGCATACCGACGAGCCGGACGCGCCCTTCGACATGACTGCCTTCGTGCTCAGGCATGCCACCGGAGCGAACGCCGTGAGCCAGCTCCACGGCGCGACCGCCACGGCGACGTGGCAGGAGCTCGCGGGGCATCCGATCGACGCGATCACGAACGGCGTGCACGTCCCCACGTGGATCGGGCGGCCCGTGCGGCGCCTCGTGCAGCGATCAACCGGCGTGACACTCGACAGCGACATGAACGGGCCGGAGCCGATCGCCAAGCTCGCGCGGATCGACGACGAGGAGCTGTGGGCGGCGCACCAGCAGCAGAAGCGGGAGATGATCGGCTTCCTCGAGAGCCGCCTCACCCGTCAGCTCGCCCGCCACGGCGAATCCCCGGAGTCGCTGCGGGCGGTGAGCGGCCTGCTCCACCCCGAGGCGCTCACCATCGGCTTCGCCCGGCGCTTCGCCACGTACAAGCGCGCGGCGCTTCTCTTCACCGACGAGTCGCGGCTGGCCGCGATGCTCTCATCGGCGGATCGACCGGTGCAGATCATCATCGCCGGCAAGGCGCACCCCGCCGACCGGCCCGGCCAGCAGGTCATCCAGCGCATCTTCGAGCTGTCGCGCTCCGAGCGGTTGCGAGGCGGTGTCTTCGTGGTGGAGGACTACGACGTGCGCGTGGCTCGCTTCCTGGTGAGAGGCGTCGACATCTGGCTCAACAACCCGCGTCGCCCGCTCGAGGCCTCCGGGACGTCGGGCATGAAGGCAGCGATCAACGGGATCCCCTCCGTGAGCGTCCTGGACGGATGGTGGGACGAGGGGTTCAACGGCGAGAACGGCTGGGCGATCGGCGACCGCACCCCCGACGGCGACGACGAGGCGCAGGACGCCGCCGATGCAGCGGAGCTGTATCGGCTTCTCGAGGAGGAGATCGTCCCTCGCTTCTTCGACCGCGACGAGAACGGCTGCCCGACCCGCTGGACGAAGACGATGCGCGCGGCGATGTCCGGCGCGCTGTGGCAGTTCAGCACCGCGCGGATGCTGACCGAGTACGTCGACCGGCTCTATCTGCCGGCGGTGCGGGCCCCCGTCGAGGCGTAGCCTCCCCCGAGGGCGCCTACGGCAGGTAGTGCCGCGGGTTCGCCCAGCCGCCGCCCTGGTTGACGGCGAAGTGCACGTGGCACCCCGTCGACATGCCGGTGCTGCCCTCGAAGCCGATGACCGTGTCGCTCGTCACCGTGGTCCCCGGACCGACCACCACGCGCGGCTGCATGTGCCAGTACCAGGTCTGCACGCCGCCACCGTGCTCGACGATAACGCCGTACGCCGAGTCCCACGGGAGCAGGGGCTGGCCCGAGGCGACGACCACGCCCGCACCGGCCGCGTAGATCGGCGTGCCGCAGCCGCTCGCGAAGTCGATGCCGGTGTGGAAGTTCGGGTAGTAGGTGCCGCCGTAGTTGTAGGGCGGCTCGAGCCGGAATGCGGTCGGGCCGAACTCCTGGGTGATGCGGGGGGCGGCTTCCGGCCAGCGGAACCCGAAGTTCGACGTCGCGTCGCGGGCGCCCGGCACTGCACCTGCTCGGCGCGCGGCTTCCTCTGCCTGCTGGCGCCTCGCCTCCGCGACGGCCTCCGCAAGCGTGTTGGCCTGCTGCTGGAGCCGGCTGGCGAGCGAGGCGGCGGCCGCGGCGGCCTGCTCGTTCTCGGCGACCGATGCCTCGACGTTGCCCTGCGCCGCCAGCGCGGCGTTGAGCGCCGCCTCCTGCTCGGCCTCGCTGATCTCGGCGGCGGCACGCAGGCGCGCGAGCTCGGCCTCGAGCGCGGCGAGCTCCGCCTGGCGCTGCTTGAGGGTCTCCTCCTCGGCCCGGGCGGCGCGACGGGTGACGGCGAGGGCGCGGCGACCCTCCTTCAGGGTCGCGCGGTGAGTCTCGAGCTCGGCACGGATGCTGCGGATCTCGTCGGCGAGCAGGCGGTCCTCGTCCGCGACGGTCATGAGGTAGCCCATCTGGGTCGTGGCGGTGTCGAGGGAGTCCGCGGAGAGCAGCAGCTCCAGAATCGACGTCTGGGTGCGCTCGTATGCGGAGCGCATGTGCGCCTCGAGGAGCGCCTCGCGCTGCTCGAGGTCGGCGGTGCGGCGGACGATGTCATTGGCGACGGCGATCAGCTCGGCGTCGAGCGCGTCGATCTGCTTCCGGAGCTCGGCGAGGTGTGCCTGGACCGCGATGACCTGCTGACCGACCTCGACGAGGAGCGCGCTCACGCGCTCGTACTCGTTCGTGGCGGCCTGGAGCTCCACGCGTGCCGCGTTGAGCCTGCCCTCGAGGCGCGCCGACTCCGACCTGAGCTGCGCGAGCTGCTCACGCTGCCGGGCGGCGGCAGCCTCCAGCGACTGCTGCGCCGACTGTGCGTCTGCGAGCTGCTGCTGGGTCTGGGCCAATTCGGCCTCGGGGTCAGCGGCAAGGGCCGAGCCGCTGGGCTGAGTTGTGACGACGCTCCATCCCACGATCACGAGGGCAACGAACGTGACCGAGAGACGAGACCGCCGCCTCATCGGACGGTGATCGGGGTCTGCAATTTGCCCTTTGCCCCGTGCGAATGGATCGGGGCCATCGTCCCAGACGGCCCACGCCGCCGGAACCGAGCCAAAGTACTACACCAAATTGACCCTGACCACCCCCGGATCAGTCGTCGTCACGCTTGGTGACCCGCCCCACGACCAGGCCGACCAGTACCCCGATGACCACGCTGACCCACCTCGGAAGGCTTCGGCGCCGTGCCACCGGAGCAGGCCCGGGCGGTCCCGGCGCCTGCGGCACCGGCAGGAAACGCGGGTCCGCGCTCGTGATCTCCGCGAGCTCGGCGTCCAGCGCGTTGGCGCGCGCGAACTCGGCTCCCAGCAGCACGACGATGCTCGCGAAGTAGATGAACACGAGAAGGGTGATGCCCGTGGAGAGCGGCCCGAAGGCGCTCTCGTAGTTCGCGATGTTCGTCGCGTAGAAGGTGAAGCCATAGCGGAGCACCGTCCACAGCAGCGTGGCGACGATCGCGCCGGGCAGCACGTCGCTCCAGGACATGGGGCGGTTCGGCACCACGCGGTAGATGAACCAGAACGCGACGAAGATGAGCACGATCGGCACGACGAGGCCGATGAGATACACGCCCGCGGCTCCGCCGGGGTTGTCGCGCAGCACGTTGCTCGCCGACTCCTGGATGATCCCCGTCACGATGCCGATCGCCAGCGAGCCCACGGCGAGGGCACCCGTCAACCCCATGAGCAGCAGGCCGATGAGCTTGTCCTGGACGAAGCCGCGGGGGGGTGCCGTCTCGAAGACGCGGGCGATGCCCGTCGACATGGCCGAGAACAGGCCGAGCGCGCCCCACAGCAGGAAGGCGACGCTGA
>JBDTWT010000025.1:0-13993 GCA_040006555.1 Chloroflexota bacterium | reverse complement strand
CGGGTCCGCTTCAGCAGCTTGCCGTGGAATGTGCCGTCGCCGTACGGCTCGAGCAGTCGCGCGACGTCCCATTCCCGCTCGCCGGCGATTGCTGTTGGCGGCAGCCATCGGTCCAGGATGGCCTTCGCCTCGTCGATTCCCACGAACCGCCGCGAGCGAGCCGAGTTGTCGAGCGTGATGAGCATGTTCTCGAAACTCGCGTCGACGTCCTCCACGAGCGTGGTGAGCCGCTCCATCGTGCCGGGGATGCGCTCGGGCTTGAAGAGGCCGGCCAGGACCACGCGCCGTTCCTCCACGGGGAGCGGCTCGAGCACCGCACGCAGGCTCGGGACGCCCTCGGCCTCGTTCGCGGCGGGCACGTCGTAGTCGTAGAGGCGGACCATCATCAGGCCGCTGATCCTAGCCGTTGATGGCGCGAGTACGCTTCGGGCAGCATGACCGCCGGACATGAGCCGCGCCCGCTATGGCCGATGCTGCTCATCGGTGCGCTTCTCCTCGTCGTCGTCCTGGTGATCGCGGCCGTCGCTTTTGCCGGGCTGCCCCAGCTCGGCCCGCGGGAGACTCCTGCGCCGGCCGCGCCATCCGGCAATGCGGTGCCGACCGGCAGCGGCGCCGGCGACGACGCGGTCGTGGACGCCTCCAGCTTCAGCTGGGCTTCCGCGTTGATGCTGCCACCCCCGGCCGGACGGCCGATGCCGATCGCGTACTCGCTCCAGGGCGGCACCCTCGGCGATCCCGCGCGACCCCTCGAGGTGGTTGTGGCATTCGCCGTGACGGACGCTCTGGCCGACCTCGGGCGCATTCCCGCGATCGGGGAGCCCACGAATGGCGCGGTGGTGTACGCGGCCGACGACGGGCGCCTGTCGCAGATTCGACGTGCGACGCTGTCCGACCCCGTGTCCGACGAGCTGATCCTCGAGCTCGAGGCCGTGGTGTGGACGCTTACCGTGACGCCGGACGGGAGCCACGCCTATGTGCTGCTCGTCGGGCGGGGCCAGCCCGGCGATGCCGGGGTGCTGCGCGTGGCGCTCGATGGGTCGGGGCAGGTGGAAGAGGTGATGGGTCCTGCCCGGGCGGCAGCAGGCGAGGGTGAGTTCCGCCTCGTCGCGATCGCCGGACTGCGCACCGCTCTGGCGCTGTCTCCCGATGAACGGTTCCTCCTCAGGAGGGTGTGCGCCGCTGCCGTTCAGGCGTGCGCGGTGGACGTCCTCGACGTCGAAAGTGGCGAGGTCCTGGCGCTGCCGGACCGCGACGTGCTGGGCGTGGCGGGGGAGATGGTCCTTGCGACGGCCTGCGACATGGTCGGCTGCCACCTGACGGTCATCCTGCTCGGAACCGGCGAGGAGCGCCTGGTCGGCCCGCTGAACGGCCAGGCGGTGATGGCCACCGTGGAGGGGAGTCCGGTCGTGGTCCACAACTCCTCGCCGGGCGAGCCGGATGCCTCGTCACTCCACGTGACCGACCCCCTCACCGGCGACACGATCCAGCTGCTCGACGGAGGGGCCGGCGGGTTTGTGGAGCTTCATTCCAACCTCTACGTCACGACCAAGGTCGCCGGCCCGCCGGGCTGGGTCGTAGCCACTGTCTGGGATCCACAGGGCAGAGGCCAGGGCGTTGCGGTCGATCTCTCCGACGGGACGACCATCCTGCTGCCCATCGCCCCGGGCGCCGCCCCAGTCATGCCACCCATGGGTGGGGTGAACGGCTGAATCGACGCCTGCGCGTAGAATCGGACGTCCCCGCGCCGCCGCCGGCGCATCGGTCCTAACGCACGCAGGAGGCTCGCTGCTCGCATGCTCCTCGACGGGAAGAAGCTGCTCGTCACCGGCGTCCTCACCGACGACAGCATCGCGTTCGCCATCGCCAAGGTTGCGCAGGAGGCCGGCGCCGAGATCGTCCTGACGAACGTCGGGAGGGGAGTGCGCCTCACCGAGAAGGTGGCGCGCAAGCTTCCGACGCCGCCGGACGTGTTCCAGATGGACGTCAACAACCCAGAGGACGTGGACGTGATCTCGAAGGAGCTCATGAGCCGATGGGGTCGCGTCGACGGCGTGGTCCACGCCATCGCGTACGCGCCGGGGGACGCGCTCGGCGGCAACTTCCTCAACACGCCGTGGGAGAGCGTCGCGACCGCCTTCCAGACGTCGGCCTTCTCGCTGAAGGCGCTCACCGTCGGGCTCCTGGAGCCGCTGAAGGTCGCCGGAGCCGATGGTGGGGCATCCGTCGTGAGCCTCACCTTCGACGGGCGCTTCGCCTGGCCGATCTACGACTGGATGGGCGTCGCGAAGGCAGGGCTCGAGGGCGTCACGCGGTATCTCGCGCGCGACCTGGGTCCTCACGGCATCCGCGTGAACACCGTCTCAGCCGGACCGATCCGCACCATGGCCGGCAAGAGCATCCCCGGCTTCGACCAGATCGCCGGGCACTGGCTCGATCGCGCGCCGCTCCCGTGGTCGCTGACCGACGCGACCCCCGTGGGCCAGATGGCCTGCTTCCTCCTGTCGGATTGGGCCGGCATGACGTCCGGCGAGATGATCCACGTGGACGGCGGCTACCACGCCATGGGGACCGACATTCGCGGCGCGCGACTCGAAGGCTGACCTCTGGCGTCGGGCGTTGAGCCGCGGCGATGCTGGCGCCGTGCGGTGGGCCGCCGCTATGCTGGCGCGGTTCTATCGCAGCGGAGCCAAGCCGGTGGCCAGGGACGAGAAGCTCGAGAAGCTAAGGCGGGTGCCGCTCTTCGCCGGTCTCGGCAAGCGCGAGCTTGAACGGCTAGGAGTGCTGACCGATGAGGTGGACCTGCCGGCCGGCCGCGTCCTCATGCGCCAGGGCGACCGCGGCGAGGAGCTGTTCGTGATCCTGCGAGGCGCGGCAAGGGCGGAGCGCGACGGACGCGAGCTTTCGGCGATGCATGCCGACGCCTTCTTCGGCGAGATCGCGCTCGTCGACGGGGGACCGCGCACCGCGACCGTCACACTTACCGAGGACAGCGCGCTCCTGGTCCTGGGCCGCCGGCAGTTCCAGCAGGTGATGGAGGAGTTCCCGGACGTCCGGCTGCAGGTGCTCGAGGTTCTCGCCCAGCGCGTCCGCTCAGCCGAGACCGACGCCGTGCACTAGGCGGCCGGTATGGACCCGACTCTTACGGGCTCGCGAATCCCCCGCAGCTTGATCTCTCGGATCACCGCGTCCAGGGGTGCGACAGTGGCCGCCGCCAGGGTTTCCTCGCTGGCGAGGATTTCGTCGCTCGCCGCGATTGCGGCGATCCGTGCGGCCACGTGGACAGTCTTTCCCTCGTAGCCGGCCCCTGCGCGCGTCGCGCTTCCCGAGTGCAGTCCGATGCGAACACTCGGCGCGAAGCCATGATCCCGTCGGTGATCCGCGAGCGTCCGCTGGATTTCTCGCGCGCACTCCAGCGCGGCGTCGGCGGTCGGGAACGCGACAAAGAACCCATCTCCTGCGTGATCGATCTCCTCTCCACCGGATGACGCAATCAGCGACCGCACCGTCCGATCATGCCAGGCACGGACTCTTGTCCACGCCTCGTCACCGACGGCCTCGATGAGGTCCGTGGACCGCACGATGTCGGTGAACATCATCGTGCGGACCGCAGTGTGGGGGGCCGCGTCCTGCGCGGCGACCGCTGCGAGCGCGCTTGCCGCTCGAGCGGCGTCTGGCTGACCGCCCAGGCGTTCAAAAGTCGCGAGCGCCGCCTGGAGCTCCAGCACGGCGGCGTCCGGGTCGCCGACGGCGCGATGCGCCTGGGCCAGCAGGACTCGCGTGCGGGCCGTCTCATACGGAGCGTCCGTCTCCTGCCAGAGCCGCCGCGCCCGCTCGAGAGTTCCAATGGCAGCGGCGGGATCGCCGCTCTGCATCAGTACATCCCCACGGGCGGTGGACGCCGCGGCCCGCAGCGCGTGCGTTCCGAAGTCTTCCGCGATCTGCTCCATTTCCGCTGTGGCGGCCTCGGCCGTTTCGAGGTCTCCGTGCGCGACTGCGAGCTCGGCGAGCGCCGGCAGCACCCGGGCACGCCCCAGCCGCGTGCGCGAAGGATCCTCCAGGGCGCCGCGGAGCAGAGCTATTCCTGCCCGAGGCTTTCCCTGAGCAAGGCGGAGCAGCGCCAAACCTGGGATCGGGGTACGGCCCAGCTCATGCGCCTGGCGGAAGGACTCCTCCGCGGCGTCGAGGTCGCCGATGCGCAGGCGGATCTCGCCGATCTGGTAGAAGCCCTCACCGGCGTAATCAAGGCAGAAATCGCTGAGCTCGGCACATGCCTGCCGCGCTTCCGCCTCAGCCTCGATCCACGAGCCGCGCAGCCGTGTTACCTCCGCACGGCGAACGCGGCACATCCCAGGGAAGCCGGAGATCGCCTGCCGATCACACCACCGTCGAGCGGCTTCCGAGAACTGCGCAGCGCGGCGGTAGTCGGCAAGATCCTGCGAGGCCACGGTGGCATTGCAGTAGATCACGGCGGTCGGGTACGCTGCGAGCTCACCGCCGACAGCGGCCACGACAGCCTCGTCCAGCAGCGCCAACCCCTCGGCAACTTCGCCGCGTGCGACCAGGACGCGGCCCTTGTCTTGCAAGCCGAGCGCCTCGAGGTTGCGCTCCCCGAGCCGCTCACCGATGTCGAGCACGGCCTGCGCCCAGCGAAGCGCTTCGTCGAGGTCGCCGGAGCCGAGAGCGCCGTTGATACGCGCTCGGGCGAGATAGCCATGCTCGGGCGCCTCCGGGATCCCGGCGAGCAAGCGTTCGGCTCGGCTCACCCAACCGCTCACCATCGAGCCCTGCAGCCGATGACCGTAGTCGTTCGCGAGCGCCAGCGCTGCGGCCGCGGCGCGCCGCTTGTCACCGGCTTTCAAATGCGCGGCGTAGGCGCGCTCGCGAACCTCGATGGCGGTCCCGAGTCGGCCGATCCACCAAGCAGCTTCACCCAGCCGGTCGAGATCCTCGCGGTCGAGCGCGCCACCCGCGTCGGCCTGCGCCAAGAGGTCGAAGGCCTCTCCCCAACGGTATACAGCCGCTGCGTCGCGAGCGGCCTGGAGCGTTTCTACCTCGCTCCCCGGAGTCCCCATGCTGAAGACGGTACTACACGAGCAGACGCCTCCAGCTCGAGCAGGTACCGCTTCGCGGTCAGCCCGCCACCGTAGCCGCCAAGCCCGCCGTTCGCGGCGACCACGCGGTGGCACGGGATGATCAGCGCCAGGCGATTCGACCCGTTTGCGCGGCCCACCGCCCGCGAGGCCGCCGGCGCGTCCACCCGCGCGGCGAGCTCCCGGTAGGAGGTGGTGGTGCCGTACGGGATCGCGCGCAGCTCGCCCCAGACGCGCTCCTGGAGTGCGCTCCCCGGGGCGTCGAGCGGCAGGTCGAAGGCCTTCCGCTTCCCGGCCAGATACTCGACCAGCTGATCCTCCAGGAGATCGAGGAGCGGAGCGCGACCGGGTTGAGTGGGGCCGATCCGCCGGCGGACCGCGGCCAGCTGGGCGTCGATCATCGGCCGCTCGGCGAAGTCGCACAGCACCACGGCGTCCCTCGTGGCGCCGAGGAGCAGCGGGCCAACCGCGGTGTCGACGCGCCGGAGGCTCACCGTCGAGCCGGCGTCCGGTTGGCATCGCAGGCAGGCACGGTAGCCAGCCGCGCGGGCCGCGGCGGCATCGGCCATGTAGATGACGTTCTGCGGGAGCGGCTTGCGCACGCGACACGAAGGCAGGCAGTAGATCCCGGTCGTTCGCACCGCGGCGACGAACCGTCCGTCCCGGGCGGGATCGGCGGCGTAGAAGGCGCGCTCCATGACGCTGGATGGGGCGGTGGCGACGCTCATGCGGGCGCTCTCGTGTGCGGGTCTCGGCGATGGAACGCGCGGTGGCGCCGGAACGTGAGCCGCCTCAGGCGTTGCCGGGGGTCTGGCGCAGGATGAGGTTTGCCGTGAATGGGCTGCTCCCGAGGAGCCGATCGCCGGCGCGCACCTCGATCCGATACCGCCCGATCTCCTCGAGCCGCATCCCCTTGAGCTCGGCGACGATGTTGGCGGTGGAGGCGTTCGGCGGCACCTCGATGCGAAGGCGGGGCGCCTGCTGGAGCGTCGGGCGCCCGGAGGGGGAGATCACCTGGAACGTCAGCTCGTGCGGTCCGGGCGTTGCCTCCAGGATGGCGACGATGAAGCAGCGGCCATGTGCCGCGGGCAGGCGCTGGACGTTGATCTGGCTGAAGACGCCCACCGCGCTGATCTTCCCGTCCTGGGCGGTGAGCGCGTAGTCGCACAGCAGCAGCGTGTGGAGCTCGAGGTCGGCCATCGCGGTCAGTCTAGGGTCACTTCGTGGCGTACTCGTTGGCACCCAGGAAGTGGATGCTCACGTATCGCTCGTCGCCCACGACCCACGAGTCGTGCCCCGGGCCGATCTCGAACAGGTCACCCGGCCCGAGGTCGAGGACGCGCCCATCGTCCATCTGGACGCGGTTGCGGCCCGATATCACGAGGCCGAGATGAGCGACCTGGCAGCTGCGCTCGCCCCGCGCCGCGCCGACGTGCTCGGACCACCGCCAGCCGGGCGCGTACTCGGCGCGTCCGACAGTCATCCCGCCGATCTGCACGAGGTCGAGGTGGCCGAGCGGGAACTCGTGTCGCTCGTCGGCGGCATCGAAGCGTCGTGTCAGGGCGGCGGTCTCGGGCATCGGTCAGGCCTCCGTCATTCGGTGTACAGGTCGGGGTCGATGAGCCAGGCGATCTCGCCGGTGCCCGACTCGGGGACGCCGTAGAACTCGACGCAGGCTACGCCACCCGCCCGCAGGCGGACGGAGGATGCGCCGGTGAGCTCGGCGACCGCCGTGGACAGGTCGGGCTCGTGCCCGACGAACAGGACGCGCCGCGCGTCCGGGTGCGCGGCCATCGCGCGCGCCATTTCGCCCCAGCCGGCGCCTGGAGCCAGGGCGGGCTCGACGATCAGCTCCTCGCGCAGGCCGACGCCCTCGGAGAGGAGCTGCGCGGTGCGGACTGCGCGCCGCAGTGGCGAGGTGATGACCACGTCGGGGCGCAGGTTGAGTCGTCGCCACAGGACCGCGGCCGCACGCAGCTCGTCTTCGCCCTCAGGCGTCAGCTGCCTGCCGTCGTCGTCGCCGTCCTGCGCCGGGGCCGCCTTGCCGTGACGCAGGAAGTAGAGGATCACCCCTTGACGGTCGTGGCGCTGCTGCCGTCCCCCGGTGGGTCGTCGCCGGCTCCGCCGCGCCCTCCGGAGTGCCCGGCGGCCACGCCCCGAGCATGGCCGGTGCGTGCCACGCGGATGGTGTTCGGGCTCGTCCTGCCGGCTCGCGGCAACGTGATCGTGACCACGCCGTTGCCGAAGCTCACGTTGGCGCGCAGGGCGTCCACGGCATAGGGCAGCTCGACGCTGCGCTCGTACGGCCCGTAGCTCCACTCCCGCAGCAGGTAGTCGATCCTCTCCTGCCCCTCCCCGTGCTGGGCGGCGCGCAGCACCAGCCTCCCGTCATCGGTGACGTCGATGCTGATGTCCTCCGGCGCGACGCCCGGCATCGGCGCGACGACCATGAGCTCGCGGTCGTTGTCGAACAGGTTCACCGGGATCGCGGTCGCATCGGTCATGGGGGAGTCCTCTTCAGTCCGGGAAGGCCTCGGGGCCGCGTTCGCTGAGCTCCCGTGCATGCTCCGCGCCATCCTCGGGCGGGATCCAGGAGTAGGGATAGCGGTCGTCCTCGAGCTCCGCCGCCTGCCGCGTCAGGTGCAGCGGGTGGAAGGTGTCGATCATCACCGCCAGCTCCTCGGTCGCCTCCTTGCCGATGCTCGCCTCGACGGTGCCCGGATGCGGCCCGTGCGGGATGCCGGCCGGATGCACGGTGAACGAGCTGATGTCGACCCCGCGCCGGCTCATGAAGTTGCCGGCCACGTAGTAGATGACCTCGTCGCTGTTGATGTTGCTGTGGTTGTACGGCGCCGGGATGGCGAGCGGGTGGTAGTCGAACTTACGCGGCACGAACGAGCACACGACGAAGTTGCGCGGCTGGAAGGTGAGGTGCACCGGCGGCGGCTGGTGGATGCGCCCGGTGATCGGCTCGAAGTCGCCGATGTTGAAGGCGAACGGCCACAGGTAACCGTCCCAGCCGACGAGGTCGAAGGGGTGATGCTTGTAGTGATACGGCGTGATCCGGTCGCGTGAGCGGACGCGGATGACGTAGTCGCCGTCGGCGACCTCGTCGTTCATCGGAGCCATCTCGGCCGGCGGGCGGATGTCGCGGTGGTAGTACGGGGAGTGCTCGAGCAGCTGGCCGTAGTCGTTGCGGTAGCGCTTCGGCGGCTCGATCTCCGACGGGCACTCCAGCCACAGCATCCGCTGCGGCGCGCCGGCATCCGGGAGCAGGCGGTACGTGGTGCCGATCGGGATCACGAGGTAGTCGCCCGGCCCGTAGGCGATCGGCCCGAAGATCGTCTCGAGGGTGCCCGTGCCCTCGTGGACGAAGTACATCTCGTCGCCGATGCCGTTGCGGAAGTAGTCGCCCATCGGCTCCGACGGGAGCACGACGCCGAACGTGACGTCGGCGTTGTAGAAGAGCGGCACCCGCCCGGAGAGCGCATCGCCGCGCGCGGTGAGCTGCTTCGTGTTGACGAGCCGATGGCGGTGCGGCTCGCTGCCGCCCGGATCCGCAGGCTCGAGCTCGACGCGCGCCGGGGCGTCGATCCTGTGGGTCTGGGTCGGCGGCGTCTCGTGATACATCAGCGACGAGCGGCCGCTGAAGCCCTCCACCCCGAAGAGCTCCTCGGCGTAGAGCGAGCCGTCCGGCTTGCGGAACTGCGTGTGGCGCTTGTGCGGCACCTGGCCGCGCTGGACGTAGAACACAGGGGCATTCTATCGGCGGTGCGATACTGGCCGGGCATTCCAGTTTCGGGGGGCGGGAGGCCGAACCGATGCTCACCACGCCGCTCTGCCTGGCGCTCGGCATCGAACATCCGATCATCTCGGCCGCCATGGGCGGCACGACCGTGCCTCGCTTCACCGCGGCCGTGTCGAATGCCGGCGGCCTGGGGCAGGTCAGCCTCTCGGGCGCGGGCGCCGACCGAGCGCGGGCCCTCATCCGAGCGGTGCGGGAGCTCACCGATCGGCCCTTCGCCGCCAACGTCATCATCGACGAGTACGACGGGCAGGAGATCGAGGCCGCGCTCGACGAGGCGGTGCCGGTGCTCTTCCTCTTCTGGGGGGATCCCTCGCCGTTCGTCGCCGACGCTCATCGTCGCGGGACCAAGGTCGTGATGCAGGTCGGCTCCGTGGCGGAGGCCGTTGCGGCGGCTGAGGCGGACGTCGACGTCATCGTCGCGCAGGGGGTCGAGGCCGGCGGCCACGTCCGCGGCACGACGCCGCTCTTCACGCTGATCCCGTCGGTCGTCGAGGCGGTGCAGCCGTTGCCGGTCGTCGCGGCCGGGGGGATCGTGGACGGCCGCGGCCTTGCCGCAGCATTGTCGCTTGGTGCCGCCGGAGCCCTGATCGGGACGCGCTTCCTCGCCAGCGAGGAGGCGGACGTGCATCCGGAGTATCGCCGTCGGGTCCTCGCGGCCGGCGGAGCGGACGACACCGTGTACTCCGAGGACCTCTTCGACGTCGGCTGGCCGAACGCCCCGCATCGCGTGCTGCGCAACCGCCTCGTCGCGGAGTGGGAGGCCGCCGGCAAGCCCGCGCCCGGGGCGCGCGCCGACGAGGAGGGTGTCATCGGCACCCGGCGCATGTGGGACGGCTCGACGAGTCCCGTGCGGATGTACGCCTCGGTCACCGCCACCAGCGCCTTCGACGTCGACCCGGATCGGGCGGCGCTATGGGCCGGCACGTCGGTCGGCCTCGTTCGCGAGGTGAAGCCCGCCGGCGAGATCGTGCGCGAGACGGCGCGAGAGGCCGAGGAGATCCTGGCCGGCCTGGCCGCGACCGCCGCGTCGGCCGGGATGGATGCCGAGCGCCCCTGACATCGGTGGTCATCATCTGGCGGTCCCTGCAGCTGGAGCGCTGAACGATGGCAATCACGAGACTCAACCACGCGGTCCTCTTCGTCCGTGACGCCGATGCGGCCGCCGAGTTCTATCGACGCGCCTTCGGCTTCGAGGAGCTCGCGCGACCCGTCGGGATGCGCGCGGCGTTCATGCGCGGGGACCGCTCAGCGGCACCACCATCTCGTGCCAGACGGTCCATGTGCGCTTGACCTGCACGCGGCTCAGCCTCGGAGGCTGTCGAGCTGGTCGGCGTGCTCCTCGAGGTGTCCGACGATGAAGCGCTCGACGATCGGCCCGATGCTCATCTCGCCCAAGGTCGGATGGATGCCGCGAGCCCCCCACGCCTCATCCGGCAACGCGCGGAGCTCGTCGCCCACCCACGCGAGGCTCTCCCGAACCCTGCGCAGTAGCGTTGCGGGGTCCGTGTGCCTGTCCCGCTCCACGGCGCCGACCCGCTCCGGATCGGTCTTCACGCGGCCGAAGGGGATCGGCTCCGGCACGCCGGTATCGCGCTTGGCGAGGATGCCGCGGATCTGGTTCATCCAGTAGCTCGGGAACTCCGCGAGGTGGGCCCACACCTGGCCGCCCTCCCAGCGCTCCTCGCCGCCCGGATCGGGGTCGCTGAGGCCCGGCGGCAGCGGGGCGGCCGCGTGCTCGACGAGGCGGCTCTCGGCCTCCGCCATGCGCTCGATCAGCGACTGCGCGGTCGCGCTCATCGGCCGGGCCGCTCGATCACGGTGCTCGTCAGCGCGCCCAGCCGCTCGACGGCCAGCGTGACCGTGTCCCCCGGCTCGAGGTAACGCCCGAGCCGCTCGTCCTTGATCTCCAGCAGGCAACCCGTTCCCACGGTTCCCGAGCCCAGGACGTCGCCGGGCCGCAGCCGGACGTCCGCGCTCGCGCGCTCGACCATCTCCCCGAAGCTGAAGTGCGCCGACGCCCACGTTCCGCGCGAAAGCTCCTCCTCGTTGACCGATGCGGTCATCGTGAGCTCGTAGCCCTTGCCTCTGCGCGCGCCCGCGAGCTCGTCCGGGGTGACCACCCACGGGCCGATGCTGGACGCGAAGTCCTTGCCCTTCGCAGGTCCCAATCGCACGGTGCTCTCCTCTCGCTGCAGGTCGCGGGCGCTCCAGTCGTTGAAGACCATGTATCCGCCGATCGCCTCCTCGCCGCGCGCCGCGTCGAGGTTCCGGACCGGCGTGTCGACGAGCGCCGCGACCTCGAGCTCGTAATCGAGCTCGTTCGAGCCCTGTGGCGCCCAGACCGGATCGCCCGGTCCCCGGATCTCGCTGGTGTTGCCGAAGTAGAAGATCGGAAGCCGATACCACGCCTCGGGAATGTCCGCCCCGCGTCGCTTCCACATCGTCCCGACGTGCTGCTCGAAGGCGTAGAAGTCCCGGAGCGACGGCGGCTCGAGGATCGGCGGCCCGAAGGCGAGCTCAGTCGCGCCCAGCGTCTCATCCACGGATGCGTCGAGCAGATCGGCCAGCGCGCCGATGCGCAGGCCGGCCGCGAGGTGCGCATCCAGGGTCGTGATCGGCCGTCGGAAGAGCGGCGAGTTGTGCGCGCGGCTCGGGTCGGTGGCGACGATCGCGCGTCGCGCGACCTCGAGGTCCAACCACCTCGATCCGTCCGCGTCGAGCGCGGCCGCGAGTCGCCACGGCGCACCCGCCGGAGCGCGCGGCTCACGCACGTGGGCGATCCTCATCGCCGTTCAGTGTAGGGGCGACGCTGCTGGGATACTTCGGCCATGACCCGCAGACCGAGCCCGCGCACGTCCGGCGCTGCCTCCCGCGGGACGAGCTGGGAGCAGGTCGCGACGTGGTACGACGGCTGGGTCGGGGACCGCGGATCGACCTATCACCAGGAGCTGGCGATCCCGGCGGTGATGGAGCTGCTCCGGCCGCGACCCGGCGAGGCGATCCTGGACGTCGGCGGCGGCCAGGGCGTCCTGGCGCCGTACCTCGCCGACGCGGGGGCCACCGTCACCGTGGTGGATGCCAGCCCGAAGCTCATCGCCGCCGCCAAGCGGCGGCACGCGCGGCTGCCGAACGTCCGGTTCCTGGTCGGGGACGCGCGCCGCCTCCAGGCCGTCTCGGGGCTGGAGGAAGGGGCACACGACGCGGCGGTCTTCCTGCTCTCGATCCAGGACATGGACCCGCTCGAGGACGTGCTCCGCGGTGTCAGCTGGGCGCTGGGTCCCGGGGGCCGCGTGGTGATGCTCATGACGCACCCGGCCTTTCGGCAGCCCCGCCACTCCGGCTGGGGGTTCGACGAGGGCCGCAAGCTCACCTATCGGCGCATCGACGGCTACCTGACGCCGATGGCGGTGCCGATGAAGTCGCTCGGCGACGGGCCTCCCACGCGCTCGTTCCACCGGCCGATCAGCGCGTACGTGAACGCGCTCGGCGACGTGGGCTTCGCGGTCGACGCGATGTTCGAGCTCGCGGACCTGCCGCCCGATCGGCGTCCGGGTCGCGCAGGGCGCGGCGACGCTCGCGCGCAGGCCGAGATTCCGATTTTCCTCGCTCTCCGCGCCGTTCGCCTCTGAGCACCGGGGCGCGTTTCGGGCGAGAATGCGCCACCGGCTCCGCTCGCCCCGCACAGGACCTCGCTCAATGACCGACACCCCCGCCTCGCGACGCCCGACGCTCGTCAACGCGGCCGCGCTCATCGCCACCATCCTCCTCTTCGGCGTGGCGACGTTCGTCGCGGGCCTTGTCATCGGCGGGGAAGGCGGGATCGGCATCGGCCAGGCGCAGCCGAGCCCAACCGTCCGCGAGTCGATGGCGCCGGTCGACACCGGCACCCCCGGCCCGACTCCGATCCTCGAGACCATCACGTGCGCCGAGCCGGCCGAGGCGTTCGCCGTCCTGTGCGAGACGTACGCGCAGATCCGCGACCAGTACGTCGATGAGGTCACCGACCAGGCGCTGGTGGACGCGGCGGTCCGCGGGATGATCGAGTACGGCCTCGAGGACCCCTACTCGGGCTACCTGCCGCCGAGCCAGTACGACGAGGCGCTCGAGGACCTGTCCGGCGAGTTCAGCGGCATCGGAGCCGAGGTCGGCATCCAGAACCTGGAGGATCCGGCGGACCTCGCGGCCTGCACGGTGGTCACCGAGACGTGCGCCATGGTCGTCGTCGCGCCCCTGGCCGGGTCGCCGGCCGAGGAGGCCGGCCTGCGAGCGGGCGATCAGATCCTCGAGATCGACGGCACATCGACGCTGGGCGAGTCGGTGAGCTCCCTCGTGTACGAGGTTCGCGGCGAGGCGGGCACGGACGTGACACTCACCGTGGCGCGCGGCGGCGAAGAGCTGGACATCACGATCACGCGGGCCGTCATCGACCTGCAGGAGGTCGAGTCGGCGATGCTCGCGGATGGCATCGGGTACATCCGCCTGACCACGTTCACCGACCGGGCTCCCGACCTGTTCCGCGAGGCGCTCGGTGCGCTCCTGGACCAGGGCGCGACCGACATCGTCTTCGACCTGCGCGGCAACCCCGGCGGCTACATCTTGGCCGCTCGCTCCATCGCGAGCGAGTTCGTGGCCGCGGGCCAGTTGCTCTTCACGGTCGAGCACGAGGACAGCGTCGACCGCTGGGTGTCGGCGGATGGCGGCCTCGCGCAGGACACCGCCATCGGGCTGGTGGTGCTCATCGACGCCGGCTCCGCATCGGCCTCTGAGATCGTGGCCGCGGCGCTCCAGGAGACCGGGCGGGCGACGCTGGTCGGCCAGCCCACGTTCGGGAAGAACACCGTCCAGATCTGGAACGACCTGCCGAACGGGGGAGGCCTGCGGCTCACCACCGACCGATGGTTCACGCCGAGCCACGACTCCGTCGCCGATGGCGGCGTCGTGCCCGACGTCCTCGTCGCGGGCCCAGAGGACCCGACCTCGGACGAGGATCCCCAGCTCGACCGCGCGGTGGAGATCCTGCTCGGCGGCTGACGCCCTAGATGTGATGACCGAGGACGTTGTTGACAGCCGCGTGGGGCACGAGTCCTCCGATCGC